>JADJUS010000006.1 GCA_016716905.1 Acidobacteriota bacterium
CGCCACCGCGCATTTTCGAACAGGCCGACCGTCCGGCAGCCGGCGCGAGTGTCTCGCGCAAGCGGCTCATCGCCCTCGCATGCAACTGCGACACGCGCGACTCCGTTGACGCCAATCTCCTTCCCAATCGCTTCATCGTCGCCTCCTTGAAGTAGTAGAGGCTGACGATGCGGCGCTCGCGAGGGGAGAGCGGCGAGAGCGGCACGCACGGTGGTCGCGGACTTCTTTGTGCCCGAACTGCTGGTCTGGCGCCCGCGGTGAACCCGGCACCATCACAGCGGGAAGGGAGCCCGTGTCCACGTTGTCGCGGTTCGCGAGCGGCGACGTGGATTCAATCGTGGTGATTCTGAGGATGGTGCGTTCCAGTCGCGACTCGTCGGCGCCGACGCGCTTGGCGAGATCGGCTATGGAAGGCTCGGCGCCCCAATTCCCTGGCGCAGCGATTCGCGGGCGGCTTCGAGCTCGCGGCGAACTCGACGCACTCCGCGCGGCCAGGCATCCCGGCGCAGGGCATCAATCATGGCGCCGCGAACACGGCGCTCGGCGAACGTCTCAAACTTGATTCCGCGGCTTTCATCAAAGCGATGCGCCGCGTCCATCAACCCCAACACCCCGTCTGCACCAAATCGCTGACAGCGACTGAATTTGGCATGGTGGACGCCAACCGTCGGGCCATCGATTCCACGAATGGCAGTGTGGCGACAACACGGTCGTTCTGGTGATCGGCGAGGGGCGCGCGTTGCATGTAAAACCTCCGAAATTGAGCCGGCGGTGGTTGCCGGCATGGAGGTGTAGGGCAACAGCGGTGCCAATTCGTGAGACGAATAAAACACGAATATGGCATATCGCGCGATTCTGCCTATAAGTTGTTTATTTACAGCTATTTAGATTGAAAATGCCGTGGTGTGAAGCCGTGTGCAGTGGTGTGCCGAACCACGCTTATTCGGTCAAATTAATGACGCCATCGCCGCCAAGTGTCAATAATTTATCGTCACGCGGGCGGGAGGGCGGCGCCCGGATGCGCTGGGTAGTTCGAATGGCGTCCACGGTGCTGGCCACGACCTGGCCGGCGCGGGCCCGGTGTGTGTCTTCCAGCAGGCGGTGTTCGAGCAACTCCGGCGTTCGCCAGGATGATCCCGGAGTTGATTGTTCAGGAGGTGGAACAGTTGATTCAGGTCATTTTGCGTGGGCGCGACCTGCGGCGTGAGTGCGGTCATGGTCTCAAGCCGACCGGCGCACGGTGGCGTCGTCGCCCTGTTGTTGTGGCGGTGCGGAAACTGAGTCGGCGCGGTCGGGTGCGACGCCATCCCGCCAGAGGGTGTCGGTGAAGATGCGCACGGAAACCGCCCGGCGGTTCTCACGTATTGCACCTTTCCACTGGCCATCCAGTTGTAGATGGTGCGGCGGCTGACGCCGACCACATCACAGGCGCGGGGGATTGAAACGGTGGTGCGTTCAAGCATACGTCCGGAACTATCGGCAGGCCTTTCCGAAAACTGTAGAACCTGTCTCGGAAACGTCGCCGGACGATTGACGCTGCGGGGTCTGGATGTCAACATGTCGTCATCCCTTCAATGTCTTCTGACACCAGTCCTCGACTTCACCTCCTGTTGGTTGATGACGAGGAGGCTTTCAGAGATGTAATCGCCGAGCGGCTTGCCGATCACGGGTATCGGGTTGAGCAGGCGGGAGCGGGAGAGCAGGCGGTGGCCCGCCTCAGCGAGTTTGCGTTCGACATCCTGCTGACCGACTTGCGGCTGCCTGGCGTTGACGGCCGGCAGGTGCTTGACGAGGCGTTTGCGCGGTATCCCGACATTATTGCGGTGGTGATCACCGGGTTCGGCACGGTGCGCGAGGCTGTGGAAGTGACGCGCCTGGGGGCCGAAGGTTTCATCACCAAGCCTTTCCAGTTCGAGGAATTGCTGCACGCGTTGTCCACGGCGGTGGAGAAGCGGCGGTTGCGTTCAGAGAACGCGACCTGCGCGAACAACTGCGCGGACGGTTTCATCTTGGCGGCATCATCGGCCAGGCTGCTCCCGTGGTGCGCATGCTGGAGCTGATCCAGACCGTTGCGGGCACGTCGAGCACGGTACTGATCACTGGCGAGACCGGCACAGGAAAAGAGTTGGCCGCGCGCGCCATTCACGATGCGAGCCCACGACGGCAGCAGCGGTTCATGGCGATCAACTGCAGCGCCATTCCCGAAACGCTGCTTGAAGCCGAACTGTTCGGTCATGTGCGTGGCGCGTTTACCGGCGCGGTGGCGAATCGGCAGGGCCGGCTTGAGCAGGCCAATCGGGGCACGCTGTTCCTGGATGAAGTGGGCACCATGAGCCTGCCGCTGCAGGTGAAGTTGCTGCGGACGATTCAGTCGCGCGAGTTTGAACGTGTTGGCGAATCGCAGTCGATCAAAGTGGACGTGCGCATCATTGCCGCGACGAACTCAGACTTGAAACAGATGGTGGTGGACGGGACGTTTCGAGAGGATCTGCACTACCGGCTCAACGTGATCCCCGTGCACGTGCCGGCGTTGCGCGACAGACGGTCGGACGTGCCGCTGCTGGCGCAGCACTTTCTGGATCGATTGAGCCAGGAGTCGCCCGCGCGTGGACGGGTCACGATTGCGCAGGACGCGCAGCAGGCACTGATGGCGTATCACTGGCCGGGCAATGTGCGGCAGCTCGAGAATGTGATGGAGCGGGCGTTTGCGCTGTCGCCGGGACGCGCACAGCTCGAGTTGGCGGATATGTCTGACGAAATTCTGGCCGTGCCCGCCCAGGTGGCAGCCGAGCCAGAGGCGCTGCCCACTGACGGTGTTGACTTTGACGCGCTCGTGGCGCAGTTTGAACATGGCCTGATTCGTCGCGCGTTGGAACAGGGTGGCGGCAACAAACGAGTGGCCGCGGACCTGCTGAAGATTAAACGCACCACCTTGATAGAGAAACTCAAACGCCTGGAGCGTTCCTGAATATGCCTCCGTCACATTCATTCTGGGTCATTCTGATCGGCAAGACGCCCACGTCGTTTCGCGCGAAGGAGCGTGAGGATCTGGTGCCCACGCTTCGGCAGCTGCAACGCACACAAACCGACGTCACGCTGCGTTGGTTTGAGCGCGGGAAGGTGTGGAGTCGCCGGAAGCGGCCATTGGTGCGTCCAAGCTCGCTGAGACCGAGGCGCGAGAAAAGCGCACCAAGGAGTGGCGGCCCGGCGGCGAGCATCGCGACCCCAGGGCTCGATTTGAAATGACGCGCGATCAGAAACGCGCGAAGTTCAAGCGGGAGCAGTCGGGTGGCGACGGACCGAAGTCCGAGTCGCCGTTTGGCCCACGGCCACCGCGTGAGGATCGGGCGCGTCCTGATCGCCCACGCCCGGATCGCCCCACTTCCGATCGCCCGCGTTCCGATCGGCCATGGTCCGACCGCAAGAAGCCAGACGGGCGCCCGCCGCGGCCGCCGTTTGACCGCGCCAAGCCCGACCGGCCTCGATCAGACCGGCCCTGGTCAGACCGGCCGAAGTCTGATCGCCCGGGCTCGGATCGGCCGCGGGGCCGCACAGACAGGCCCTGGTCGCCTGGCGGACCACCGCGGCCGCGTGAAGATCGGCCGCCCGCGCGCAGCCCGTTTCCAGACCGAGGACCACGTCCGCCTCGGCGCGACGACCGCGAGGGCGGTGAGGGAAGACCGCCGCGCAGGGACCGGCCGACGGGGCCTCCCATGGAGAATCCCTTCGGCGAGCGGCCAAAACGCGATCAAGGTGGGGAACGGCGACGCCCCGACTCGGGTCGACCAGGCCGTCCGCCGGCCGGTCGCGGCGGCGGCTTCAAGCCACCCAAACGGCGCTCATGATCCTGCACGTCGTGTTCTACCAGCCCAAGGCCTCGGCTTCCGCTGGGGAGTTGGCGGAGTTGGTGGCCGCCATCGAGCGGGCGAGTCGTCGGATTCCGACCGTCCGCCAGGTCAGAGCCGGAAGAGCCAAGGACTTTGGGTTCGGCTATTCAGATAGGTCAGTAGGCCAAAAACTGGGCTATATGGCGGTATTTGAGTTTAGTGACCTTGATGGCCTCAAGGCATATCTCATGCACGATGAGCACACGGAACTCGCAAAACTCTTCTGGAGTGCTTGTGAAGAGACGATGATTGTGGATGTGGAGGCGGTGGACCCGAAGGTCCATGGGTTGTCTGAATTATTGGTCGAATAAGGTATTAACTGCCAATTAAGACAGTTTCACTTGAAACAAAGAATTTCGTGATGAGGTCCTTGAGTTCAGGAATCGACTTTGCGCTGTTGATTGCCACGCGCAACTGAGCTCCTCCGTCAAGGCCTTTGGTGTACCAGGAGCCCAACGCGCGGAGTTTGTTGATGACCCAGCGTTCACGGCCGCGCGCCTCGGGCGGTGGGCCTTCGACCTGGCCAGGGGCGGTGTGGCGGAAGCCGGTGGCCTCGCTGACCCGCTCATCGATCAGCAAATCCATGTAATCGAGCAGGAATTGCCCGCGGGCCTCGATCGGAACCGGCCTGGGCACTCGTCCCATCGCAGCATCGGTCGCCTGCTGAAAGATCCAGGGGTTGCGCAGCGCGCCACGACCCACCAGGACGCCCGCCACGCTCGATTCGCGCAGTCGCGCCACGATCTGGTCTGGTTCAACGCAGTCGCCAGATCCAAACACAGGGATGGAGACGCCTGCCGCCACCTGGGCAATCAGGGTCCAGTCGGATTCGCCCGAATACGATTGCGCTGCTGTGCGGCCGTGAACCGCAACAGCCGCCGCGCCGGCATCCTGCGCCATGCGCGCCAGCAGCGGCGCGTTGATGTCGTGTTCATTCCACCCGGCGCGCATCTTCACCGTGACTGGAATTTTGACGGCCTTCGCCATCGCACTGATGATGCTCGCTGCGTGCGACGGTTCGCGCATCAGGCTGCATCCGGCGTGGTGTTTGGCGATCTTCGGCACCGGGCATCCCATGTTGATGTCCACGATGTCGGCGCCCATGCCTTCAACGATCTGCGCAGCGTCGGCCATCTTTGATGGATCGCCGCCGAAGATTTGAATGGAGACCGGACGCTCTTCTTCGGTACTCGGCGTACTCAAGTGTGCGGTCGATGCCGCGCACCAGACCTTCGGAGCTGACCATTTCGGTCACCACGAGGCCGCAGCCACCCTGACGTTTGACCAGGCGCCTGAACGCGGTGTCGGTCATGCCCGCCATCGGGGCCATTACCACCGGCGAGTGCAGGCTGACGGTGCCGATTCTCGGCACGTCAGTCCACTTTCTTCTGCGATGCGCGGTACTGCTCGTAGAGCTTCTTCAGGTCTTCGTCTTTCCACTCGATGATGGCCTGTCCGCGCAGGCTCTCGACAAACTTGAGCATCTCCACCTGGCTGCGTTCACCCTGCACCTTGTCGCCAACCTGGTTACGCACTACCTCGAACGGCTCGACGGTTGATTCGTCTTTCAGTTCGACCTTCAGCAGTTGATAACCCGTCGGTGTGCGGAGGGGTTCCGCGATCTCTCCGGTCTTCATCGGCCCCAGGAGCTTGCGCGCAACCCTTCGGCCAGCTCATTCAAGTTGAGCGGCCCGATCAATCCGCCGTTGGCCTTGGATCCCGACTGCGAAAACTCGGTGACGAGCGTCGCGAAGTCTTCGCCCTTGAGCGCACGCTCGCGAGCGGCATTGATCTTTGCAAGCGCGGCTTCGTCCAGCGCTACATTCACCACCTGCTCGCCCGCGCGAGCTTCGCTCGGCACGAGCACCGAAATCTCACGCACCGTGATCATCGTTGGCTTCATGAACTCGTCGGGGTGAGCGCGATAGTACTGGCGGGCTTCTTCTTCAGTAATCGCAATGCGCGGCGCCACGTCGCGCGACATCACGCCCTGACTCAGGTATTCCTTCTCAAGCCGCTTGCGAAGAATCTCCATGGTCATGCCCTGTTGCTGCATGGCCAGCTGGAAGGTCTTGTCGTCGAGCTGATTGTCTTTCTTGATGCCCTCGATGTAGTCCTTGAACTGGGCGTCACTCAGCCGAAGGCCCAGCTCTCGGCCCCGCTGGATCACGATCAGATAGTCCACAGCGTTGGCGATGATCTCGGGCGTGATCTTGATCAATTGCTCGCGAAGGGCCGCATCGTTCTGCAGATCCATCGGCGTCAGCTCACGCTGAGCCTGCTCGCGCAGTGCCTCGATCTGCAGTTCTTCGAGCTCGGTTTTGGTGAAGATGGCCCCGTTGACCTTCACCAGCACCTTCTGCAACACCACGGGCCTGGACTGCACCGCCGGAGCCGGCGCCTGCGCGGCCAGCACACCCGCCGACGCCACTGCCAGCGCGACCGCGCTCATCACTATTCGCTTCATCAAAATGCCTGCTTCCTGTCCACTGATCTTATATCGGAGGCCGGGTCACTCTTCGGAGGCCGGGTCTTTAGACCCGGCGTGCATGCCGGACCTGAAGGTCCGGCCTCCGAAACCCAGTCCCGTCGTCAACCCTTACCCCGTCAGCCCGCGCCCGAGTTCCTCGAGCACCTGCCGCACCCGTTCAAACACACCGCCTGGCGCCCTTGGGTCCGTCGGCGCCTCGGCCAGAATCTCTTCCCGGGTGAACCCCGTGGTGACCTCGCCGGTCGTCGCTCGGGTGGTCCACCACGATTCTCGGCCCGGCGCCACATCTGGCGTCTTGATCCGCCCTGTCGTCTTTGGATTCAGACGCCCGGGCGGCGGTACAGTCGGTTTAACCACCGCAGGGGTGGGCCGCAACACCGGTTTGGTCATATCGAGCTTGAGGATCGCAGGCGGTAAAAGCGTCAAATCACCTCTGGTTTGGACCATTTTAAGCAGCCAAACAGGGTCTAATTTGGCAGACTGTCTGAACTTGAACACTACTGCCTGGCCTTCACGCTCCAGGGTCTCCAGGCCCAGCCTATCAGCCATCGTTCGGATCTTCGCGTATTCGGCTATATTTAGCACTGTTTCTGGCAATAGCCCATAACGATCGCCAAGTTCGGCAATTAACTCGTCAACTTCAGGCACGGTCCTGGTGTTAGCCAGGCGTCGGTAGGCCGCCAGTCGCTGGTTCATATCGGGGATGAACTGCTCGTCAATCCTGAGGTTGAGCTTCAGATTCACGGCGGTCCGGCGGTCATCCTCGATGTCTTCGCCCTTCAGCTCCCGGAATGGTCTCTTCGAGAAGCTTCTGTACATGTCGAATCCGACAGCTTCGATGTGCCCGCTCTGCTGGCCGCCCAGGAGATTTCCAGCGCCGCGGATTTCAAGGTCGAGGGCCGCAATCCGGAAGCCCGACCCGAGGTCGCTGAATTCGCGAATCGCCGCCAAACGCTTCCTGGCTATCGGCGACAGCGACTGTTCGGGCGGAATCAGCAGGTACGCATAGGCCCGCCGGTCCGATCGCCCCACTCGTCCTCGCAGCTGATACAGCTGCGACAGGCCATACCGATCGGCGCGGTTAATCACGATGGTGTTCGCGTTCCCGATATCGAGGCCGTTTTCGACGATGGTGGTGGAGACGAGGACGTCGCATTTGTGGGCGACAAAGTCGACCATGACCTTTTCCAGCTCGCCGTCGCCCATCTGGCCGTGGCCAATACCAATCCGCACGTCGGGCACCAAACGCTGAATCAGCCCGGCGATGGAGAAGATCGACTCCACGCGGTTGTGGACGAAATACACCTGGCCGCCTCGCTCAATCTCGGTCCTGATCGCGCGGGTGATCACGTCCTGGTCAAACTTCACCACGTGCGTCTGAATCGAGAGCCGGTCGCGTGGCGGTGTCTCAATCACCGACATGTCGCGGATCCCCACCAGCGACATGTTCAACGTCCGCGGGATCGGCGTCGCGGTCATTGTCAGCACATCGACCTTCTTGCGAATCTGCTTCAGCCGTTCCTTGTGCACCACGCCGAATCGCTGCTCTTCATCCACCACCAGCAGGCCGAGGTCGCGAAACGCCACGTCTTTCGACAGCAGGCGATGCGTGCCAACGATGATGTCGAGTTGGCCTGACGCGAGTTTCTCGAGCGAGGCCTGCTGCTCTGACTTGCTGCGGAAGCGGCTCACCCTGTCGATGCGAACAGGAAGCCGGCGAACCGGTCCTTCAACGTGCGCTCGTGCTGAAACGCCAGCACCGTGGTAGGCGCAAGGAACGCGACTTGTTTTCCGTCCATCACGGCTTTGAACGCCGCGCGCATGGCGACTTCGGTCTTGCCGTAACCAACGTCGCCGCAGAGCAGGCGGTCCATCGGCATCGTGGATTCCATGTCTTTGGAAATATCCGCGATTGCCGACTGCTGGTCGGGCGTGAGCACATACTCAAACGCATCGTCGAACTCGTGCTGCCAGTGTGAGTCGGGTGTGAATGCGTGGCCGACCACGGCCTTGCGCGCGGCGTAGAGCTTGAGCAGCTCCTCGGCCATGTCGCGCATCGCCTTCTTGACGCGCGTCTTGGCTTTTTCCCAGGTCGCGCCACCCAGCTTGTCGAGGTGGGTGCGGCGCCGCCGGGTATTTTTGAACCAGGTCGAGCCGATCGAGCGGCACGAAGAGTTTGTCTTCGCCGGCGTAACGCAGTTCCATGAACTCCTGCGCTTCGCCCCCAGGGCCGATGGCCATTTTCTTGAGCCCGACGAACCGGCCAATGCCGTTGTCGATGCACGACCAGGTCGTCCACTTTGAGGTCGCGGAAGTCCGAGACAAACGTGCGCACAGCCGACTTTCGGCGCTCGCTGCTGCTGCGGCGTTCCTCGTCGAACAGGTCGGTCTCTGCGAACAGCAGCAGGTTGCCGGTGGGGAGGTGGAAGCCGCGCGACAGGTGGCCGGTGGTGACCAGCACTGTCGCCCGGGCCATATCTTCGTTGTCGCCGATGACGCGGCCACGCACTTCGTAGTCGGCCAGCAGCTCGATGGTGCGTTCAGCGCGACCCGGCGTGGCCGCGATAAAGACGACGGTGTCGCCGCGTTCGCGGGCCTGTCGAATTTCTTCGACCCAGTCGCCGATGCGGCCTCGATATTCAAGCACCGGCTGACATGGCACGTGCACTTCACCAGCGGTATCGTCGAGCGCCAGTTGCGTAAGGCGGGAACCGCGCTCGAGCCACGCTTCCAGATCGGCCCAGGCCAAGGCGAAGTATTCGTACGGCAACGCCATCGCGTTCTTGGCAGCCGCATCCTCCGCGCTCAACCGCCACTGTTCTTCAAGTCCACGCCCTCGCGACGCCACGTCGTCCAACTCGTAGATCAGCAGCGTGGCACCAGCGCGCCTGACATAGTCGATGAAGGTGGCGGAGCGGTCGTTATCATCAGCGGCTGGCGCCGCTTCGTCGTGTCTGGCGGACGCTCGCGCGGCCTCGTCGTGTAGGGAATTTCGTAGGGCGGCGTGAACCTCAACGCCGCCGATCTTGGGCATCAATTCCCGTTGCGGCGTCAGCGTGAGCGAGTCGAGCGCCTTGAGCGAGCGCTGCGTTGCGGCGTCGTATCGGCGGACAGACTCGATGATGTCGCCGATGAACTCCAGGCGAATCGGTTGTTCCTCCGAGGTCGGATACAGATCGACGACGCCCCCGCGGACGAAAAACTCGCCGTGTTGATCGACCGGGTCCTCCGACGTGAAGCCGGCGACGGCCAGGCGTTCGCGCAGTTCGTGGACGGGAATCTCGACGCCGGGTTTCAGGATGATGGTGGCGGCCGCCAGCCGAGATGGGTCGGTGAGCCTGGGCGGCAGCGCCCGTGCGGAGGCGATCACCAGTTGGGCCGTGCCCGTGGCCAACGCGGCCAGAGCTCGTGCGCGCGCCGAGGCCACCTGAAGGTGTGGCGCGAGCCCGCGGTACGGATCCACTTCCTGGGAGGGGAAGGGCAGTACGGCCTGTTCAGCCTGTGAATCCGACAGACCTTTCATCACGCCCAGGAAAAACCGGGCGTCCTGGGTGACTTGTTCCACGTCCTGGTCGGTGGGTACCACCAGAACGACGGGGCCGTCCTGAGCCAGTGCGGAGGCGTGGAACGCCACAGCACCTGGGCCAAGGCCGGCCAGGCGCGGAAGCGATCGGGAAAGGCCGGCTCTGGTGGCGGCCGACTTCAGCAGCGATCGGAACGCGAGGGACGCTGACGGATGAAGCACGAAAGAGAACACTCCATCCTAGCAGGTGCGGAAGTTGGGAACTTAGGAACTGGGGAAGTTAGGAACTGCCCTTCACCTTTTCAATGATCGAGGTTGTGGACCAGCCCTGTTCCACGGGCATCAGGATGACCTTGCCGCCTCGGGCCTCAACTGTGTCGCGGCCGACGATCTTGTCTGGCGCCCAGTCGGCGCCTTTCACCAGCACATCGGGTTGAATGGCCTTGATGATCTCGGCGGGCGTCTCCTCGTCAAAAACCACCACTGCGCTCACGCACGCCAGCGCGTCCAGCACCTCGGCCCGTTCGGCCTCAGGCGTGAGGGGTCTTGTAGGTCCCTTGATCGCGCTGACCGACCGGTCGGAGTTGATGGCAACGATGAGCACGTCGCCTTCGGCCCGGGCCGCTTGCAGGTACCGGACGTGACCTGGGTGGAGCAGGTCGAACACGCCGTTGGTGTACGCGATGCGCTGGCCGGCGGCGCGCGCGCGCTCAGCCCATGCGGCGGCTTCGGATCTGGACGAGAGGACCACCAATGAAGGTTATCGCAAGTGCCAGAGCGTTTGCCGTGTGCATGCAGCGTAGCTGGGCCTGTGCGCGCGGAACGTAGCTCGGCCTGTTCTTCAAGGCCGAGGATTATGCGCTAAGCGTAGAATCGGCCCATGTCACCGCGTCGAACGCGCCTGGCCGTCGAAAGGCGAGAGGCGGCCGTCAGCAAGCTGGCGGCCAACCTGAAGACGCGTCATTCTCCGCGACTGACGATGTTGGGTGTCGTGTCGTGCGCGGCCGGCGCGGGATTCCTGGCCTCGGCGGTCATGTTGTGGATGGGCTTGCGGTACATGCCGGTGCGATATGCGCTGGCGGGCATGGCCGGTTACGGCGTCTTTCTTGCCATGATGAACGTGTGGCTGGGCCGTCATGCGAGGGTCTCGACGTTCGAGCGCGTGACGGACGTCGTCAACCCTTTGGATGTCCCAGGTGATGTGTTCCTCGGCGGGTCAAGAGCCGCTGGACGCGTGGCGGACGGGCTCTTCAAGGGGGGCCGGTCAGGTGGCGCGGGCGCCAGCGCGTCGTTCGACGCGACCGGAGTTGCGCCGCAGATGCCGCCGGTGCCGCTGATGATGGGCGGCCCGGTGGAGAGGGGGAGTTCGAAAGGGTTCTCGCTGGACGACCTCGATCTGGACGAGGGCGCCAAGGTGCTTCCGCTGCTGGCAGTGGTCGCCATTGCGGCGGGGTTGATCGCGTGCGCGAGCGTGGTCTGGTCTGCGCCGCAGATGTTGGCTGAGTTGCTGGTGGATGGCGCGGTGGCAGGTGCGGCCTATCAGCGCTTGCGAGCCACGACCGTGGACTGGACGTTTGGGGTCATGCGCCGCACATGGCTCCCGGCGACATTCATCGTTGTGACGTTCGTGCTGCTGGGCTACGCGGGCCATTACTTCAGCCCAGGAGCGGATTCAATCGGGGACTTTTTCCGCTGAGATACAAAACGTGTGCGCGTGCTACCTGGGTATCCCGGTCGGCAAGTAGCCCATGCCCGCACCGTCGAGCCACATCAAGTCGTACTTCTCAGCCCACCACAGGACAAACTGCACCGGACTCTCGCCCGCATCGAAGGCGGCACGCAGGGGTTCAACCTCGCCGCACAGGTCGTTCCAGCTGCAGGCGAGGTTTGCCGTGCAGACGACGTCCACCTGTGCAGCCCATTCATCGAATGTCAGGCTCATGACTAGCGTGTCCTTGTAGGGGACTTTAGCATCGTCAAAGTCTAACCGGCTGCGACCTTCGCCGTCCGAAAGAGGCTGTCGGGCATCGCCTTACGCAAACGCCAAGTCACCGCAATTGGGCGGCTTCCCTGATGTGACATGTAGTCAGCAGCTCCAAGGAACGTGTAGCCGGCAGTTCTCCCGCCTTCGTATTTTCGATCGCGCACGAAGAGGAAGACGTTGGTGCCCTTGGTTCGCTGTTGAATGTACCGTCTGCCAGTGGGTGACTCAAGCGAAGTGATTGATTGAGATTCCCAGTGAAAGAGATCTGGAGAGATCGCGTAGTCACGGTACATCGTCGAGGGGGAGTAGTGCCTTTCCGTCTTCTCTAGCGTTATGAATAAGAGGTCACTCGTGGTCTCCGTGTCAAAGGAGACTCCCTCGCGTGGTTTGTGGGGTCGTGCGAATGTCATCTTGCCAAATGCCGTCATGATTTCAGCAAGGGAGGCCCTCGAGTGCACCGAGAGGGGGACTTTGTGGGTCCAGCGCATCTGGTTATCGAGGGCTTCTGGTATGTGGTCTGCTCTATCCTCGAGCACGTTGAATAGCTCGCTGAGTTCGTGGGCTACGGCTTGGTTGGCGTACAGTCGCGCGAACGAAACCTGGAGTGAGACGATCTCTCTGTTATGTGGCCAGAGTAGAAAATGAAGCCCCATCAACGCGCGGCCGGTGAAACTCGACGGATCAAAGTCCTCAGCTTCCAGCGCGCCAAGAGCGGCGCGTCGGTAGAGGTTTAGACGCCATGGGTCATCGACATGTAGGAGCCTTTGAAAGGCCGTTGCAAGGCGAACTTCGTCGGGACCCTGGTCATCGGCCAGGAGGCCTGCAGCGCGCTTGAGTCCCGACCAGGTCCAGCCGTTGACCCGATACACATCCTCGACCTCCAACGCAGCTGAATGAAGAAACTCCTTGAGATCGATGCCTCTAGGGTCACGGCCGGTCTGTCTCCACGAGTCGGCCAGCGCACGTAGTTCCGAGGCCAAACTAGCGAAAGTCCCTCCAACGCTTTGCTTGATGTTTCCCAGAACGATCTCTGAGGCGACTCGGTCCAACTGAATTGAGCATCCAGATGGGAGTCGCGGGAAGCCCTCCTCAACCTGGCGAATGAGATCAGGTCGATGACCTCCAACAAGGGCACGTAGCCTGAGATCGAATCGAAAGCGCCGGTGGGCTCCTCCAATAAAGTCAAGGACAGTCAAACAGGCCTTGGTGTCTGAACGCCTGAGACCGCGACCAAGTTGCTGCAAGAACACCAAAGCGCTTTCGGTTGGCCGCAAAAAAAGTACGGTATCTACTTGTGGCACGTCGACGCCTTCGTTAAAGAGGTCGACGCAAAACACGACATTCACTGAGCCATCCCTGAGGTTCCGCAGGGCCGACTCTCGCAGTTCAATCGGTGTATCACCGGACACTGCGACGGCCGGTAGACCCTGCCGATTGAACTCAGAGGCCATGAACTCGGCGTGCTTCACACTTACGCAGAAGCCAAGTGCGCGCATCCTGCGGGGGGCCGTTACTTTGCTACGAATTGCCTCGAGAATCATCGAGACTCGCGCCTGGTTGCCCGTGTACAGATTCTCTAGCCGGGGAATATCGTATCCACCACGAGACCATGGGATTTGTGACAAGTCGGTCTCGTCGTGGAGCCCAAAGTACTGGAATGGGCTCAGTAGACCGCGTTCCAGTGCATCCCACAGGCGCAATTCGACGGCAATTCGCCCGTCGAACCACTCAAGGATGCTTCGGCCGTCCGTTCGTTCAGGTGTGGCGGTAAGGCCGAGGAGCACCTTGGGCTGCAGGTGGCTTAGGAGACGCGAGTATGTGGTCGCGGCCGCATGGTGAAATTCATCCACGACCACCACGTCGAAGGTTTCGGGTGGAATCTCGGCAAGATCGATCTGTGCCAGCGACTGAATTGATGCGAAGACATGGCGGCCCTGCTGTGGCTTCCGCCCTTCTACCAGAAGCTCCCCGAATGCCCCGTCGCGCAAAACAGCCCGATAGGCCGCAAGGCTCTGGGACAGGATTTCCCGGCGGTGTGCAACAAACAGCAGACTTGGATCTTTGCGGGGTTGACGCAGCTGCAAATAGTCGAAAGCGGCGACCAGAGTCTTACCGGTTCCGGTCGCGGCTACGACGAGATTCTTGTGCCGACCATGTCGCTCCCTCTCAGTTTGGAGCTTCTCGAGCATTTCGCGTTGAAATGGCCAAGGTTGAAGATGGAAGTGAAATGTCGGAGCCGCGGCCTGGTCCTGGGGAGTGGCAATAGCGAGGTCGAAGCGATCGGCGTCACGTGCAGGGTCGTATGGCTCGTAGTCTTGATCGGCCCAATAGCTGTCAAAGGCCGCTCTGAACTTGTCAATCAGGCTTGGCGTTGAGGCCTGGGCCAGGCGTACGTTCCACTCAACTCCATCCAACATCGCGCTTTGCGTCAGATTCGACGAGCCGATAAATGCTGTTGAGTAGCCAGATAGTCGCTCAAAGAGCCACGCCTTGGCGTGCAATCGGGTGGTCCGGGTGTCGTAGGACACTCTGACTTCTGCACCGATCGAAACGAGCCAATCAAGTGCGCGTCGTCCGGTCGAACCAGTGTAGACAGTTGTGATAACTCTCAGTGGACGGCCCGCTCGACAGTGTTCCTGAAGGGCGGATTGGACCAATCGGACACCGGTCCATCGGATGAAAGCGCAGAGAAGGTCGATGCGATCTGCTGATTGAATTTCTCGTGCTATGGTGACGGCGACTGAGGGCTCACCTCTGGCGTTGACGAGCAAGTCGGGAGTCGACAAAGGAACCAGAGGCCGCTCAGTAGCGAGGACGGGGCCCAAGCCTCTCCCGAGTGCCCTGATTTCACGGAGGACCGACAGGGGAACCACGAGGTCAACTGCGCCACCGGCGTCATCGTCTGCATCCCCATCGCGCAGCCACTTCAGTAGGGCGTTGCAAAGCGTGGCCTGGCGCTCGAGCCTCTGCTCCTCTGGAATCGCCCTGAGGACACGCTCGATAATTTGTCGCACATGTTCGGCTACCGCGATGTGCGCTTCGGCTGGATCCGGTGATTCTTTCGCGACACGAGAGGGATCCAGCCTCTCGAGTAGTCTGCTCAGTTCATCAGTGATCAGGCGGTCGTACAGGCCGGGAACCGGTTCGTGGGGCACTGGCGGCCTAGTCTAAGGTGTTTTCGACAGATGGGTGCATATCGTCCCAGGCCCAAGCCCAGGACCTCCGGACGAACTGACGCGGTTTTCAGCCGGCGTGCGGGTCGCCGGGCCGCCCGACTGCGAGCGACGCGACGGCGGTAGCCTGAAAAACGACGCGGAAGGGGGAGAGGCCGCGTGGGATAGGGACCCACGCGCTGGACACGAGACGATTGCCCTGGAGCGCCGTTTTTGCGCGGCGTCGAGCCGGAGGGTGGCACGGCGACACGCACGGCGGCTGAAAACTTCGATCGCGGCCTTGAGATTCAGGCCGCGCTACGAAATGCCTGCCAGGCGCCAAGAGACCCTTCAGTCCTTCATGCCTCGTGTCGACCTTTCGGGACACGCCTCGTGAAAGCCTGGCGGCTGAAAACCCTACTTGGGCGGTTTGAACCGGATCGCGGTGGAGAAGTCCCAGTGGTGTTTCGGCCGGTAGATGCCGCCATCCTTGATACGGGACTTTACGCGGAAGGTGTGTAGCAGCCGATGGTAGTCGTACGGGGCGCCGTCACGTTTATGCACCGCGACGTCCAGCTTGTAGGTGCCCTCAACGAGGTCGAGTGAATCCACCGTGAGGGTGACCGTGGCCTCGCCCTCAAGGCGATCCGACTCGAGTTCTTCGATATCAGGTGTTGGTGCCATAGACCATGGCGCCATCGGCGGTGAACAGGCCGATGCCAAACACAAAGTCTCGCACCGGAGCCGCAGCCTTCACTCCAAGAATCACGCGCATCTGTTCCCCGGTGTGGAACACGTGCGTAGACTGGCCGTTGGCATCCTGGAAATCCACCGACGCGATTTCCACGCCGCCAGATCCCCAGCGGCCTTCGCCCGCCTGATTCATGTCGCCGAAGTGACTCTCGGCCTCCACTGGACCAGCCGGCGTGGCCTGTCCGGCACCGCCGGCATCGTGCTTCGCCTTTTCATCCGACGCCGCGAGGAACCGCTCTTCCTGACGAGCCACGTCCGTGACATACGTGCCAACCACGCGCGTGGGATCGCCCTCGGCCTTCTTCTCGCCCGCGTCGAGCCACACGGCTTCGTCGCAGAATCGGTCGACGAGTCCCAGCGAGTGCGTCACCAGCAGGATGGTTTTACCGCGCCGCTTGAACTCACCAAACTTGTCCAGGCACTTGTGCGTGAAGCCCTCGTCGCCAACCGCCAGGACCTCGTCCACAAGCAGCACGTCGGGATCCACGTGAATCGCCACGGCAAAACCCAGGCGCATGCATGCCGGACGAGTAGGGTTTCACCGGCGCGTCGATGAACTCGGTGAGCTCGGCAAATTCCACGATCTCGTCGAAGCGCCTTGTGATCTCCTTCTTCGTCAGGCCCAGCATGATGCCGTTGATGAAGACGTTTTCCCGGCCGGAGATCTCCGGGTGAAACCCGGCGCCCAGTTCAATGAGCGCCGAGATGCGGCCCTCTACATGGACTGTGCCAATAGTGGGTTTGGTGATGCCGGCCACCAGTTTCAACGCGGTGCTCTTGCCCGATCCGTTCCGGCCGACCACGCCATAGGTGCAGCCCTTCGGCACGGTGAACGACACGTCCTTCAGCGCCTGGAAACGTCTCCTCAGGCCTGAGCTTGCGGACGAGATCCCCTGAAAGCAGCGCTCTTCAGCGTGGAAAACTGACGGCCGCCATACCGGCGATAGATCTTGCTGACGTGATCAAGCGTAATGGCCGTCGAGTTCACACGGCCTCCGAGAACGAATCACGCAGGCGATCGAAGATCCAGTAGGCCGCAAAAAACAAGATAATCGAGGCCCCACCCAGCGCGAGCAGCCACCACTTGTGACCGAAAGGGCCATCGAAAAACAGGATCTTGATAGGAGATCGCGAGGTGGGTGAACGGATTCAGGTCGAAGTAGTTCTTGTACTCGGGATATTGCTGGTAGGAGTAGATGATGGGTGTGGTGAAGAACCAGAAGGTGAGCAGGTTCGAGACAAGATCTTTGACATCGCGGAAGTGCACGGAAAGTGCGGAAAGCAGCAGTGCGAGCGCCGCCGTAAAAATAAACTGGACGACCAGAGCAACCAGGAACCAGGAAGTTCAATCCAGTCTGGTGTCACGCCGTAATAGATCGTGAAGATGGCCAGAATCGGCAAGCCCAGTAGAAAGTGCGCCATGTTCGAACAGATGGTCACAATCGGAAGAACTTCTGCCGGGAACAACACCTTCTTGATCAAATTGCCGCCGGAGATTAACGACCCGGTCGCCTCGTTCATCGACGACTGAAACCAGGTCCACGGCAGCAGCCCGGTAAACATGAACACGGCGTACGGCTGGATGCCTTGTGTGCGGTTCTCCAGGAGTGTGGCGAACACGAAGCTGTAGATCAGCAACAACATCAGGGGTTCAAACGACCAGAAGAACCCCAGCATCGATCCCCCAGCACGCGCCTTCAGATCACGCGCCACCAGACTCTGGATGAGGCCGCGATACCGAAGAAGCTGTCCGAGGTTATGCCACATCGCCCGCGGCGTCGACCTCGACGAGAATCACCGTGATGTTGTCGGGACCGCCGGCGGCGTTGGCCGCATTGATCAGCGACTGCGCGCACGCAGCCAGATCGCCCGGCTTGTTCATCAGCTCACTCAGTCGGGCCGGTGGTATCACCGAGGACAACCCGTCGGAACACATCAGCAGGCGATCCCCGGCCTTCAGATCCACTTCCTTGATGTCCACTTCGGGATCAACGCCGCCCGAAATGGCGCGCGTCACCACATTCCGCCACGGATGCCGCTGGGCATCGTCATCCGTGAGCACGCCGGCGCGCACCTGCTCGCCCACCCACGAATGGTCGTCCGTCAGCTGCCGCAGCTTGCCCTCACGCCACTGGTAGGCGCGACTGTCACCAACGTGCGCCACCTGCGCCATGCCCGCAGGTTGCAGCAGAATCGCGACGGCCGTGGTCGCCATGCCCTTGAGCTCGGGATCCGCACCAATGGCCGACGCCACGCGCTGGTTGGCCAGGCGAAGCGCGGCGATCAGGCGGTTGGCCGCCAGCGAATGCGCCGTATCAAAGGGAAGGGCCAGGTCTGATTGAGGTCCGCGTTGCGGTGTCGTCGATGAACTGTTCGATCACCTGCACGGTCAGGCGCGACGCCACCTCGCCGGCTTCGTGGCCACCCATGCCGTCGGCCACCACGTACAGACCCAGGTCCTGGCGCTCTCGGAACGCATCTTCGTTGCTCTCGCGTCGAAGGCCCGTATGGGTGACGGCGACCGAGGTAATTTGCGGCATCAGGTCAGCCGCGGGTCCGCGCGTGTTGTGATACCTGCAGGCGTGTGATCGCCCGCAGCAGCGCGATGCGAGCGCGCTCGTAGTCCATTTCCGACACGCCGCCCTTGACGACTTCGGCCAGTCGTTCTTCGGCGCGCCGCTTGGCAGACTGGGCGCGTTCCAGATCGATGTCGTCGGCCTTTTCGGCGATACGCGCCAGGATGGTCACACGGTCTGGAAGAATCTCGGCAAATCCGAAACCGACAAAGCCGTGAAACTTCTCGGTGCCTTTCCGGTACCACATCTCGCCCACCTTCAGGCTGACGAGCATGGGGGTGTGTCCCGGCAGGACTCGAGGAACCCTTCCTCGCCGGGCAGCTGCAGCTCGTCCACTTCGTCGTGGACGATCGCACGCTCCGGCGTGACGAATTCAAGGCGTAAGGTCGTGGGGATGGCCATGGAACGTCTTTACTGCTTCTTCGACCGTTCGATGACTTCGTCAATCGTGCCGGCCAGATAAAACGCCTGTTCCGGAATGTCGTCGTGTTTGCCCTCGACAATTTCCTTGAAGCCGCGCACCGTCTCGGCAACGGTGACATACGCGCCCTTGAGGCCGGTGAACTGTTCGGCCACGAAGAACGGCTGCGACAGGAACTTCTGGATCTTGCGCGCGCGCGACACCGTGAGCTTGTCGTCTTCCGACAGTTCGTCGATGCCGAGGATGGCGATGATGTCCTGCAGGTCCTTGTAGCGCTGCAGAATCTGCTTCACCTGACGGGCCACGTTGTAGTGTTCGTCGCCGATGACGCGCGGGTCGAGAATGCGCGAGGTGGACGCGAGCGGATCCACGGCCGGGTAAATGCCAAGTTCGGCAATGGCGCGCGACAGGTTCGTCGTGGCGTCAAGGTGCGCAAAGGTGGTGGCCGGCGCCGGGTCGGTGTAGTCGTCGGCGGGCACGTAGATGGCCTGCACCGATGTGATCGATCCCTTGCGCGTGGACGTGATGCGTTCCTGCAACTCGCCCATTTCCGACAGCAGCGTGGGCTGGTAACCGACGGCGGACGGCATGCGGCCCAGGAGCGCCGACACCTCGGAACCGGCCTGCGTGAACCGGAAGATGTTGTCGATGAACAGGAGCACGTCCTTGCCTTCGGCATCGCGGAGCCATTCGGCCACGGTGAGCGCCGACAGCGCCACGCGCAGACGCGCACCCGGCGGCTCGGTCATCTGGCTGCATATGCGCGCAGCGCGCGACTTGGCCGGGTCGTTCGGGTCGATAACGCCGCTCTCCTGGAATTCCAGCCAGAGGTCGTTACCTTCACGCGTGCGTTCGCCGACGCCGCCGAACACCGACACGCCGCCGTGTTTCACGGCGATGTTGTGGATGAGTTCCTGGATGATGACGGTCTTGCCGACGCCGGCGCCACCGAACAACCTGATCTTGCCGCCCGTGAGATACGGTTCGAGCAGGTCGATGACCTTGATGCCCGTCTCGAACATTTTCAGTTCAGTTGACTGCTCTTCAAGCGTCGGCGCCTCGCGGTGAATGGGCCACCGCTCGGCGGATTCCACCGGACGATCCGGAAAGTCCACCGGTTCGCCCAGCACGTTGAGCACGCGCCCCAGCGTCTGGGGACCCACCGGCATCGAGATGGGGCCGCCCTGGTCGGTGGCGTCCATGCCGCGCTGCAATCCGTCCGTCGCTTTCATCGCGACGGTACGCACCCGGTTTTCACCCAGGTGCTGCTCCACTTCGACGATGACGTCAACGGTGTTGGTGCCGGCCTGTCCGGTAATACGGACGGCGTTGTAGATGGCCGGCAGATCGCCACCGGCGAATTCGATGTCCACGACGGGCCCGATGATCTGGACGACCTTGCCAACCTTCACTGCTGTTGCAACTGACATGTGATCCTCGTTAGCTCTTGCTTCTACTGTGCCTGCGACCCAGACACCACTTCGATGATTTCTCTGGTGATGGCGGCCTGGCGCACCTTGTTCATGGTGAGCGTCAGCCCCTCGATCATGTCTGCGGAGTTACGCGTGGCCGCATCCATCGCGGTCATGCGGGCGGCATGTTCGGCCGCCGACGACTCCAGCAGCGCTCGCAACACCTGCGCTTCCACCAACCGCGGCAGCAGTTCGTCGAAAAATCCGCTGCGGCGAGGCTCGTACAGGTAGTCCACGGTGCCGGCTTCGTTCTTGCCTACTTCAATCGGCTCCATCGGCAGCAACTGCTCAACCACCAGGTTCTGCTGCATCACCGACTTGAACTCGTTGTAGACCAGGTGCACGCTGTCTACCTTGCCCGCGATGAAGTCTTCCATCGCCGGCTGCGCCACGGCTTCGGCCTCGGCAAACCCGATCACCTCTGGCATCGCGGTATTCCGAACCGGATCGGGAAGCCGCGCCGTCCCAAGGCCTTCGCGTCCCTTCTTGCCCACCAGCCCGAGCGCGATCTCGCGACCTTTGTGTTCACGCAGGTAGACGCCCACGGTCTTGACGATGTTGGTGTTGAAGCTGCCGCACAGTCCCTTGTCGCTGCTCGCGACGATGAGCAGTGTCTTGCCTGTTTTGACGCCGGCGAGCTGCGCCGAGCAGCGGGTGATGCGACTGATCGACGCGCGCGGCAATGCTCGCCAGCACGTGCCTGGCCTGCTTCGCGAACGGGCGCGTGCCCATCACGCGCTTCCTGGGCGCGACGCAGCTTTGACGCGGCGACCATCTTCATCGCCTTCGTAATCTGCGTGTTCTGACGGCGCGGATGCGCCGCCGCATGTCAATTAGTGAAGGCATCCCTCACACC
>JADJUS010000007.1 GCA_016716905.1 Acidobacteriota bacterium
ACCTCTCAGGCGCCATCGTCATCGGCGCGCTCATCCTTGCGCCGCGGGCGCAGATCCAGGTCATCGACAACGACCTGACGGCGTGGTTCTCGCCAGACGACCCGGTGTACCAGGACTACGTCCGCTTCAGGGACGAGTTTGGCGGCACCCGCACGGTTATCGTTGCCATTGAGGCCCCCGAGCCGCGAGCGCCTGTTCAGCGAGCAAGGCTTCGCGTTTCTCGACAAGGTCAGCGGCGATATCGAACGGGTGCAGGCCGTGCTGCGCGTCAGCAGCCTCGCAACCGCGACGGTTGTGGACGTACTGCCGTCGTCCGGCGTCAACGACGACGGTGGTCTGCAGGTGCGGCGGCTGATTGAAGACCTGGAAACAAAGAGCCCCGGCGCGGTCGGACAGCGCGCCATGGACGACGAGCTTTTCCGTGGGGACCTGATCTCCGAGGACGGCACGGTCACGGCACTGATTCTGTTCTTCGATGAGGCCCGCATAGACGACGTGCGCGCCGAGGTGCTCACTGAGATCCGGCGGCTGGTTGATGCAGTTACCCACCGGATTCAAGGCGCACTACAACGGCAGCCTCGAGATCACGGAGGGCATAACCGGGTCACGCTCGCAAATCAAACCACGTTCACGCCACCCATTCTGGCCCTGACCTTGCTGGCCTTGTTCGTGATGTTCCGGTCGGTCAAGAAGACACTGCTGACGTTCGGCGCAATTCTCGTCAGCCTGTTGTGGACCCTCGGGCTCTACGACCTCTTCGGCTTCAGCTACAACGTGTTGAGCAGCATGATCATCCCGCTGGTGGTTGTGCTGGCGGTGGCAGACGACGTGCACATCCTGCAGCACTATGGACTGGGCGGCGCACTCGGAGCCGCGAGCAGGCGTTCGTCGGTACCCGTGAGGCACCTCATGGCCCCGTTGTTCGGTGCGAGTGCCACAACCGCATTGGGCATGTTGTCGCTGGCCACAAGCCAGGTGGTGGCCGTGCGCGAGTTCGGCATGGGAGCCGCCATCGGCGTGATGGTGGACTTCGCCATTTCGATCATCCTGGTGCCGACCATGCTCGGGTGGGTGAAAGAAGAGCGCGTGGCAGCGCCTCAGGAGTCGTGGTTCCTCGGACCACTCCGTTCGGTGGCAATGTTCTCCACGCGTCACGCGCGAGCGGTCATGGCGGTGGTGATCGGGCTGGTGGTGCTGGCCGGGGTGGGCATGTCGCGCCTGCGGGTGGACACCAATCACATCAACTTCTTCAGTGAGCGTCACGAGCTCTATACGTCGGCCCAGGTGATGGATAAGAAGCTCGCCGGAATTTACACCTTCCAGGTCTTTCTGGAAGGGGCGCCCGAGTCCATGCAGCAGCCAGACATCCTCAAGCGCATGGACCGCTTGAGCACGGAGCTCAAGGCGCTGCCGTTCGTCCGGAAAGTCACGTCGGTGGCCGACTACGTCAAGCGCGTGCACCGCGAACTGAACGATGGCCGGCAAGAAGCCTTCGTGATTCCCGAGACGTCGTCTGAGGTTGCTCAGGAGTTGCTGGTCTTCGGACTGGGTGATGAGGGCGGGCGGAACTGGAACGCATGGCGGCGAGCGACTTCTCGCGCGCCCAGGTGACGGTCAAGCTCGCCTCGATGAGTTCCGATCTCGTGTTTGTACAGGTGACTGAAGCAGACCGTCTGGCCCAACAGATCTTCGCCGGGTCTGGAGTGAAGGCCACGGTCACTGGATCGGGCCGGTTGTTCAGCATGCTGGATCACTACCTGGTGCGGTCGCAGATTACGAGCTTTTGCGACGGCGTTTGTCACCGTGTTCGGCGTGATTTTCCTCGTGTTCAGGTCGTGGAGATTCGGGCTCCTTTCGATCGCACCAAATCTGGTGCCGGTGCTGGCCGTCTTCGGGGTCATGGGCTGGCTCGGCTTTTCGCTCAACGTGGCCACCGTGATGGTGGCCAGCGTCGCGCTCGGCGTCGTTGATGACGACACCATCCATTTCATCAGCCGCTATAGGCGTGAGACCGGCCGCAGGAGCCACCACCGACGAGGCGATTGAGACCGCCACCACGCAGGAGGGCCGTGCAGGCTCACGACTGCTGTGATCAATTGCTGCGCGTTCGCCGTCCTGACGCTCTCGGATGCACCGGCCCAGCGCGTGGTTCGGTGGCCTGCTGGCTTTGACGATGGTTATGGCGTTCCTGGCCGAGGTGTTCATTCTTCCCGCGATGATCAAACTGTTCCCCGCGCTGTTTGGCGCCGAGCGTGTGCATGCCCAGGGAGTTGGCCGGGCGTGAGCGGCTGGTGGTTAATCGCCACGCTTGTGGCCCAGGTGCCGGCATCGCAGACCGCGGCCACGCCGCCTCCGCGGCCAGGCAATCTGGTGGTCCATGGCGAGGTGTCCGCACTGGCGGTCACGGCCCCGAAGCAGGAGGACACGCGCGAGTTGCGCACGCGCGCGCTGCTCGACATCACGGCGTCGCCGAAGCCGTGGCTGCGGCTGCGCCTTGAGGGAACGGCGGAGGTTCTGTGGGCCGACCGTGGTGGCAGTGTGAACGATGCCATTGCAACTGTGCGTGACGCATGGGCTGAGGTGCGGCAGGACAGCTTCGAGATTCGAGCGGGATACGGACGCTTGGTCTGGGGCCGGCTCGATGAGGTCATGCCCTCGGACGTGATCAATCCGATCGATACGGCGACGTTCTTTCTCGAAGGGCGCACGGCCGCCCGGTTGCCGGTGGCATTCATGCGCACGCGTGCGTTCCTGCCTGGCGACACAACGGTCGAGGCGGTCGTCGCGCTGCCGGGCCGCAGGGGCAGGTTCGATCGACTGGACGAAGAGACGTCGCCGTTCAACCTGACCAGGGATCTTGTGTTGCCTGCTGGGGTGCCGGCGTCCGTGATTCGGCGCGAATCAATACCGGCGTCATGGGGGAATCTTCAGGGCGGCGTCCGCGTTTCAACCACCGCCGGTCGTGTGGACATGAGCGTGTCGGTCTGGCGCGGGTTCCGAGGGGTTCGGTCTCTTGAGCTTCGTGCCGTTCACGCTCCCCGACAGGATCCGGGCCGACTCCGTCGGTTGTGGGGCAGTTGGTCGAGAGTTATCCCCGGCTCACGATGATTGCAGCGGATGCGGAAACGGTCCGCGGTGGTTGGGCGATACGAGGCGAAGTGGCCGGGTTCGTGGACAAGACTCTCGACGGGACGTTGGGGCCCATCAAGGAAAGGCGATTGATGCCGGAGTCGGGGTGGACCGAGCGGCGGGAGACTTCCACGTCTTTGGTTCGCTCGTGTGGCACCGCGAATGGTCAGCCACCTCGTCGTCTTACACCCGCGACCACCTCAATGTGATTGCCTCACTTGACCGTCGCTTCTCGCGCGAGCGGTACCTGGTGCGGGTCTTTGGAGTGGCAAATCCCGAAGACCGGTCGGGATTCGTTCGCGGCCTTGCGTCCTGGAGCGTGCGCGACAATCTGACGCTGGAAGGTTCCGGCGGCGCGTTTATCGGCCAGGGCACCGACACGATCGGAAATTTTCGGACAGAGACTTCGTCTCTGTCCGGATGCGGTATCAATTCTGAGGGGGGACGGGTGTCGATCTGTGGAAAACTCTGAATGTGAAAACGACCTCTGGAAAACGACCTCTGAGGTCGTTAATTTTTTCAGAGGGGGAAAATTAACGACCTCAGAGGTCGTTTTCACCCGGAGTTTTCCACAGATCGACACCCGTCCCCTTATCTTGATCCCCCAGGTTGAAGCTTGATCCAGATCCCCGCGAACAACCCAGGCACCCTGACCGGCCCCGGGAACAATACGTATCTGCTTGATGGCGCGGAGCCGACGCTGATTGATGCAGGCGTCGGCCATGCGTCGCACATCGACGCCATCGCTGCGCACCTCGGTGGGCGCGCGTTGGTACGCGTGCTGGTGACGCACGGGCATCCGGACCACGCGTCGGGCGTTCCCGCGCTGCGCACGCGCTGGCCGGGTATCGAGGCCTGCAAGTGGCTCGCAGACCCTGAGCCCGGGTGGCGGCCGTTGCGTGACAACGAACGAGTTCGTGCCGGCGATACGTGGCTATCGGTGGTGCACACGCCGGGGCACGCGCCCGACCACGTGTGTTTCTGGCAGTCGGACACGCGCGAGGTACTGCGGAGACATGATGACCGCCACCACCACCATCATGGTGCCGCCGGCCGCGGGCGGCGGCAGCCTGCGCGCGCCTCCACTCGCTGCGGCGGCTCGCTGAACTGCAGCCCGCGACGGCGTGGCCGGGACACGGCCCAGTTATCACCCGGCCCGTTGAGCGCATCAACGAGTATCTGGCTCACCGCGCTGAACGCGAGCGCCAGGTTGTGGCGTGCCTCGATGCGGGCGTCACCGACATCGACGCGATCGTGACGTCCGTCTATACTGAAACGCCGCGGGCGTTGTGGCCTGCTGCCCGGCTCACCGTCGAGGCACTTCTGGAAAAACTGCGCGAGGATGGCCGACCCACTCATGCCTGATTCATCGTCTTCCACACTGGCCACTATTCGCCGCTTGTTGCTCGCATTGCTGGTGTTTGGCATGGCCGGCACCACTGCCGAGCTGTGGCTCGTGGGCCACTACGAAGACTGGAAGCAGTTGATTCCGTTTGGTGTGATGGCCCTGTCCACACTCACCGGCTTCTGGCACGGTTCCGCCGGACCACCTCGTCCGCAAGCATGTTTCGGCTCAGTATGTTGCTGCTGATGGTGGCCGGCGCTACAGGATCGGTGCTGCACTACCGGGCCAACATGGAGTTTCAGTTAGAGATGGACCCTACGATGGGCGGCATGGCACTCTTGTTGAAAGTGCTTCACGCCAAAGCGCCACCGGCGCTGGCGCCTGGAAACATGGCGCTGCTGGGGTTGCTCGGTCTTGTCAGCATACTGGGAATTTCCCGCACGTTTCATAAGGAGTAGCTCATGTCCCGTTATCGTTCCCTGTTCGTCGGCGCCATGCTTGTTGGCGCGCTCACGTTTGTTGCCGGATCCACAACCCACGGTCAGGTGGGCGCGGGCCTGCTCGACGCCAACCTGGTGCCCGAGGCCGAGCTCGTGGCCCTGCCGGGCATGACCCCGGCCATCGCCAAGGCGCTCATCGCGGCGCGCCCGTTCCCGAGCATCGTGGACTTCAACACGTTCCTCGTGGGGCAGAAGCTCACGAAGGAACAGATCGACGCGTTTTACCTCAAGGCGTTCATCCACGTGAATCTGAACACCGGCACCAAGGACGAGATCATGTTGATCCCAGGCGCGGGCGCCCGCATGGTGCGCGAGTTCGGCGAATACCGCCCCTGGAAGACGTGGGGGCAGTTCGACAAGGAAATCAGCAAGTACGTCGGGCAGCCTGAGACCGATCGGCTGAAGAAGTACGTGTTCATCCCGGTCAACCTCAACACCGCCACCAAGGAAGACATCATCAGCATTCCCGGCGCCGGCAACCGGATGGTGCGCGAGTTCAATGAGTACCGTCCCTGGAAGACCAAGGAACAGTTCGAGAAGGAAATTGGCAAGTACGTGGATGCCAAGGAAGTGGCGCGCCTGTGGCGCTTCGTCGTGATTCAGTAACGATGCTCGTCACGCCTGAGGTCCTGCACAATGAGCTGCAGGGCGCACAGCCTCCGCTGCTTCTGGACCTGAGGCCCGCAGAGGTTCGCCGCCGGCCATCTGGCCGGCGGCATTCATTTGGACCTCTGGGGCCTGAGCCTCATCGACACCAGTGAAGCGCCATTGCGCGCCTTCATGTGGATGATCGGACACCTCTTCTCGCTGCGGGGAGTGACGCCCGATCGGCCCGTGGTGGTGTACGAAAGCAACTCCGGCATGCGCGCGGCCCGCGCGTTCTGGTTCCTCGAATACCTCGGCCACCCGAATGTGCGCGTCCTCGACGGCGGCGTGGCTGCCTGGACCCGCGCGAATCTTCCACTGACAACAGATGCTCTTGCGCCTGTGCCAAGCACCTGGCACGGCGAGGCCGACCCCAGTCGATTGGCGACATGGTCGGACGTGAAAGAGCGGCTCGACAAGATGGAAACCGCGATCGTCGATACCCGTAGCGAAGCGGAGTACTACGGCGAGGCCGTCCGCGCCAAACGCGGCGGCGCTGTTCCCGGCGCCGTGAACCTCGAGTGGACGAATAACCTCGCGCCCGACGGCACCTACAAGTCCAGCGACGAGCTGAAGGCGATGTACGCGGCGCTCGGTGTCACGCCAGACCGCGAGGTCGTCACGTACTGCCAGGGCGGCTACCGCGCCGCTCACACCTACCTCGCACTTCGCCTGGCCGGCTTTCCACGCGTCCGCAACTACACCGGGTCGTGGAAGGAATGGGGCGACCGGGAAGACTTACCGATCGAGAGACCGAAGCGGTAAGGGTCCAGAGTTCAGGGTCCAGAGTCCAGGGTCCGGGCGATGCGTCTACCGTGCGACGCCCTTGAGCATGACGATGTCGTTGGACGTCTGGGCGCGCATAATCGCCAGCCGCTTGCCGTCGTGGGACCAGGCGAAATCGACGATCCGCTGGTCACTGAATCGTGTGAACGCGCGCGGTGCTCCTCCTGCAAACGGTTGCAGCATGAGGTTGCGCCCGGAGGGATCGATGTAGAGCACGCCCGTGCCATCCGGCATCCACGCGATGCGTCCATTGGTTTTCGGCGGCTGCGCCACGCGCTCCTGCGGCACGCACTTCGGCAGATCACACGTCACGTACTTCTGCGCACTGAGAAACAGTGCTTGCTTGCCGTCGAGCGAAATGTCAAACGCGCGAGCGGGAACAAACGCCGGAAACAGTTCGACCGGCTCGCCACCACCGACCGATGCCATCCACGGTGTTTGTCGGCCACCGCGCCGTGACAGAAAGATGATGGCGCCCCCATCAGGCGCGAGGACCGAGACGGCGCCCTCGCCGATCACGCGTGTCCCCGGGCCCGGCCCGCCTTCCCATCGCCACACGCCCTTTCGGCTCTCATCTTCAGTGATCGCCCGATACACGATCGTGCGCCCGTCGGCGCTGCCGGACGGCCTGGTGGCATTGGAAATCACATCGGTGGGCGATCCGGCTCCGGGCAGCAGAGCAGAAACCGATGTCCCGTTCGTAAACAACAGGCGTTCTCCCGCCCATGCCACCCCTGACAGCAGGCTGTCAGGTGACGGACGTGCAGGAACCACTTCTCTGGCGTTGCTGCCTGCGGCATCGACGATCCAGGTTCCCACACGACGATCCCTGCGAGCGGTCACCAGAGCGCGCAGGTCCGCCGTGAGGCTGATATGGCGATAGTCACTCAAGTCGTTGGTCAGGCGGGTGAGTTCACCGTCAGGGTAGGACATCCGCCAGAACTGTTCGGGCGCCCCTTCCCTGGCAGATTGGTTCAGGATCAACGCGTCGTTGGCCAGCCACGCAACCCCGCCTCCGCCTTGCAGCGGCAGGACCTTCGTGTCGACACGACCGGTTGCGACATCGACGACCACGATGAGTTGTGTGGCGGACGTGTCGGCAGTTTCACGAATGCGCCCGCGCAGTACAATTTGGGCACCGTCCGGCGACCACGAGGGCGCGAAGGTGGTCCCGTCCGAAAAACCCGAACTGTTGAGGGTGTAGAGGGCTCGCAAGTCGGCGTCAACGTCGTAGGTGGCGTAGGTCACGGCGCTGGTGCCGTCAGCGTGGGCGATAACCAGAGGGCCGGGAACTTTCGGGTCCCTCCGCTGGTCGAGATACGCAAAGCGTTGACCGTCGGGTGCCCAACCGATTGGAGAGATCAGGCCATCAACAATCAGCCGCGGTGTGCCGCCCAGAAACGGCACACGCCACAAGGTGAATTTGGGGGACCGGCCGCGCACGAAGTCCACGTAGTCGCCGTCGTGCGACACCGTCACCCCGATGATCGGCTGGTCCGGGTCACTCTCGAAGATTCGCACGTTGCTGTCGGTGGCAGTCTGCCTGACCCAGAGGCTCGACTGGTCTTCATCGCGTTGAACGTAGGCCACATAGCGGCCATCCGGTGAAATCGCGGGAAACTCGGCGTTGCCCGTGGTGGTGAGCTGGACGAGCTCGAGATCGGTTGGCGCCGGTGCGCCCGATCCATTTCGGCCGCTCCCGAGAGCCCACCATCCGACCGCCGCTGTGACGGCTACTCCGAGGGCCGCCAATGCCAGCGCCTTGTACGGCCGCGACGTTCCTGTCGTCGCCTCCACCGCAACGCCCGATGACGATGAGGCGGCGGGGATCGCGTCACTCGCGCGACGGGCGCGCCGCAGATCGGCCCTGATGTCAGCGGCCGTCTGGTAGCGATCGTCGCGGTCCTTCTCCAGGGCCTTGTGGACGATGTCTTCCAGGCGTGGAGGGAAGTCAGGCTGTAAGGTGCGCAGCGGAGCAGGCGAACCTTGGAGGATGCCCGACGAAATCACCGCGTTGGTTTCACCCGGGAATGCCGCCTTCCCCGTGGCCATCTCGTATAAGACCAGCCCGAACGAAAACAGATCACTGCGTGCGTCGATGTCCTGCGCGCGCAATTGCTCGGGCGACATGTAGGCCACCGTGCCGACGGTGGTGCCCGCATCGGTCACGGCCAGAGCCGTCGATCGCGTCAACGCGTGGCCCGCGGAACCGACTCCGGTCTTGGCCAGGCCAAAGTCCAGGATCTTCGGACCGTGCGTCGTCAGGAAAATATTGGCGGGCTTGATGTCACGATGCACCAGGCCCTTGGTGTGGGCCGCATCAAGTCCGTCGGCGATGCCGAGCGCAATGTCGATGAACGAGGCGGCGTCCATCGCGCCCCTGGTCAGCCGTTGCTGAAGTGTCTCTCCTTCGAGCAACTCCATCGCCAGGAACGGCGGGTCAGTGCCGACATCGAAGATGGTGCAGATGTTCGGGTGGTTGAGCGCGGACGCCGCGCGGGCTTCCCTGGCGAAGCGCTCGGCCGCCTGTGCGTTGGCCCCCAGGTCCTCGGTCATGACCTTGATGGCCACGTCGCGTTCCAGGCGATGGTCGCGCGCGCGATACACCTCGCCCATGCCACCCGCGCCGAGGGCTGCAAGGATTTCGAATGGGCCGAGGCGAGTACCTGGAGCGATTGCGATGCGCAATTATAGGGGGATTTGCGCTCAGGGACTGGGTAGGGTGCCGAGAGCGGTCGCGGGTTACTGCGGCCGCAACACAAGCGTGTTCACGGTCGCCCCAGGCAGGAACGGTGTCGGTTCGCCCTTCACCCACGCCTCATGGCCATCGCGATAGTGGGGCGACCTCGGATTGCCTGACTGGCCAGTCGCCATGTGGAAGTACCCGGCGGCTTCGTTCCCTGGCGAGACCGTCAGCCGTTCTGAGGCTCCGGCGGTGGGGCTCTGCACGCGCGGCATGTGACTGTCGCCCGGCATCCCCACGCGCGGCATGTCGAACCAACGTCCGAGGAATGGCACGGCGCGAGAGATCGGATGCTGAATCGCCAGCGTGTTCGCCTCGCCCCACGTGCGGTCTTTCAGTGCGCGGCCATCAGTCGTCAGCGCCGCTACCGTCTGATCGACGGCGTCCAGTAGCAGCGCCTTCCAGTCGGCATACGCAGGGTTGAGCAGGTGCGCCGGCCGAGCGGAGACCATCGCCCACACTGTTCCCTCCAGGCTGCGGCCAGGCGTCGACGGATACGCAGGGTCCATCGTCCTCAATCTTGCGACAAACGGCGCGAACACCAACTCGGCCGTCTTCAACCTGAACTGCCGCGCCAGGCGATAGCCAACTGAATCCGTGGACGCGCGACCGCTCCAGCTCTCCTGCAGCAGTCGCCGGAACTCCGCGCGGCCAGCGTTGGTGTCGGACCCGATGGTCTCGATCGCGAGCGAGCGCCAGCGTTCCATCAGCAACGCGCGGTCGTCGAGTTGTACCGCCAGCATATCGGCGGTGGTGATGCGCTCCAGCTTGCGGATGCCGTCGAGGATCTGCCTCGCGCGCGCCAGGGTCGTATCCGCCGTCGCCAAGCATCGCCAGGTACTCGCCCGACACGATGCGGTTGTTCGCGGTGACAATCACTGCGTCCGCGGGATTGACGATGCGCGGGTAGGAGGCGGAGTCGTACCAGCCACTCCAGCGGCGGGTGCCATCGGCCCAGGAGACTGGGAGTTGGCCGGTGAAGCCCACGCGCTTCGGAATGCGGCCCGCGACCGTCCACGCGATCTGTCCCTGGTTGTCGGCGATCACGCAGTTCTGCCCAGGGATGCCGGCCTGGTTCGCCACGGCGATCGCCTCTTCGAGGGAAGCCGCGTGCTCCATCTGCGACATGCGGAAGTTCATGCCCTCAGGGCTGTGCGCCACCCACGCGATGGCGAACAGCCTGCCCTTGTGATCGGGCGCGGCCACCGGGCCCCAGATCGTTTCGCGCACATCCAGCCACTGGTCTTCCTCATCATCTACGCCGATGCGCTCGCGAGTGACGTCGAATGCGCGCGGACCTTCCGGTGTCAGGTAACGGGTGGGGTCGCCTGGAACCGTCTCGATGAGCACGCGGTCGCTCCAGTCGGCCGTGGTGTTGGTGAAGCCCCACGCCACATGGCCGTTGCTGCCGACCACTACCGATGCGGTGCCGGGAAGCGTGATGCCCGAAACCTGATGGGGACCGCGGTCGTCGGTCCAGGCCAGAGACGCGCGGTACCAGATATTCGGCACACTAAGGCCGAGGTGCATGTCGTCGCTGATCAGCGCCCGGCCATCTGACGTGCGGCTGCCGGCCACGGCCCAGTTGTTGCTGCCGCGGGCGTCTTCCGGTGTCGCCAGTCCGATCGACGCAAGGAATGACTCGCTCGCCACCGCCTGACTTGCGGCCGGCGAAGCAGGCACGGCGTTCCGCAGGTCGAACACTGTGGCGGGTGGAGGCGTTGGCGGCGGCAGGGCCTCGCCATGCATCGGCGTATCCCACTCACTGCTCGTGCTGTTGAGGAACTCAGCAAGGCCGGCTGGGAAGGCCTCGTGCAGAAGCGCTGCGCGCGCCTCGCCACCTGCGGTGGAATCCTGCAGGCTGAAGAACATCGATGCGATCACGAGGATCGAGTCTTCGCGGGTCCATGGGGCCGGCGTTTGACCCAGCAGCAGGTACTCGAACGGCAATGCGTCCAGGGCCTTCAGGCCCGCGTTGACGCCGTCAACGTAGGCGTCGGCCAGGGCGAGATCGGACGGGCTGGTGGCGGCGATCACAGCGGCCGCGCGGTGGCGAAAACGGTGCAGCCTTGCGCCCTGGTCAGTGGTGAGGGCGGCGCGCCCGAAGAGTTCAGACAGTTCCCCGGCCGCACGGCGTCGCGACAGGTCCATCTGGAAGAAACGATCCTGCGCGTGGATGAAACCAAGGGCGCGGGCGACGTCGAGTCTTGTGGAGCCCTTGATGGTCGGCACTCCAAGCGCGTCGCGATCAACGGTGACCGGAGCCGAGAGTCCTGCAACTGTGAGGGTGCCATCGAGTTGCGGCAGGCTGCGTCCCAACTGTATCCAGGCCCACCCTGCGGTGATCAGGGTAAGAAGGATGACCAGGAGCAGCAGCCAACGGACCACGCGCAAGAGACGTCGCATTGGCGTATTCTACGCGGTGCATGAGTGCACATCGATCCCGTACCCTTCTCATATCTCTGACGTGTGTTGGCCTCGCTGCCGCCTATGCGGCCACAGCGCGGCCGGACGTTGAGGCGCAGACGCCTCGCCCCGGGTCTGCCGACTCCATCACCGAACGCAGCCTTCGGGCGCACCTGGAGTTTCTCGCCAGCGACGCCATGAACGGCCGCGCCAGCAACAGCCGCGATGAGTGGATCGCCGCCACGGCCATCGCCTCGCAGTTCCAGTTGTGGAACCTCGAGCCGATGGGTGATAACGGCGGCTACGTGCAGGCGGCCGAGATCCTGCGCGAGCAGATGTCGGCGCCGGCCGTGCTTTCAGCGGGCACGAGCCAGTTCACGCACGGGAAGGAAATGCTCGTGACTGCGCTGACAGGCGCCAAGGTCAGCGGTCCTCTGGTGAAGCTTGCTCCTGGTGCCACATCGGTGCCCGCTGGTTCTGTCGTCCTGATGCCCGAGGCGCCGGCAGGCCCGCCCGCAGCAGGCAGTCGCGGTCGTGGCGGTGCACCACAGCCCACCGTCGGCGCAGCTCTGGTCATCACACTTGCGACCCAGACGCCCGAGCAGTGGACGACTGCGGCCGCGCGTCCGGTCAGCGCCGGGTCCCGCTTTGCCAAAGTGACGCCGCCGGCTGGCGGCCTTGTGCGCACCGCTCGCGTGGCGCTCAATCGCGACGCCTACAACGCGGTTGCCGCGCTCGCTGAGGGCACGGCGATTTCTCTTCAGGCCGAACTGAGCGCAACCAAGGCCTTCACATGGAACACCGTCGGCCGGCTGACCGGCAGCGACCCAACCGCCCGCGAACAATTCGTCGTTCTCGGAGCGCATCTGGACCATATCGGCATGCGCGAGAACGCGCCCGGGCCCGACAAGATCTATAACGGCGCTGATGACGATGCCTCGGGCACAGTGGCGGTGATGGCGCTGGCGCAGGCGCTGGCGGCGGGCCGCGGCCCAAAGAGGACGCTGGTGTTTGCGCTGTTCGGAAGCGAAGAGGGCGGCGGCGCGGTGTCGGGGTCTTCGTACTTCGTCGAGTTGCCGGTGGTGCCGATCGAGAAGATGGTGGCGCAACTACAGTTCGAGATGCTGGCGCGTCCTGACCCGATGGTGCCGGCACGCAGTCTGTGGCTCACTGGTTATGAGCGCTCCAACCTGGGGCCCGAGCTGGCGAAACAGGGCGCGCGTCTGGTGCAGGACCCGCGCCCGGACCAGAGCTTCTTCACACGATCGGACAACATCAAGTTCGCACGCAAGGGAGTGATTTCGCACACCGTGTCGAGCTTCAACCTGCACACCGACTATCACCAGGCGGGTGACGAAGTCAGCAAAGTGGATTTCGTTCACATGCTTGATGCGGTACGATCGATGCTCGAGCCGGTTCGCTGGCTCGCCAATTCCACATTCACGCCCGTCTGGGCACCCGAAGGTCGGCCACGCTAATGATCAACGTCATCGATTTCATCAACACCAACCGCGACCGATACGTCCGCGAACTCAAAGACTACCTGGCCATCCCTTCGATCAGCGCGCTGCCCGAACATCAGGCGGACATGAAGCGCTGTGCCGAATGGACGGGCGCCGAGATGACTCGCGTCGGCCTCGAGAACGTGCGGCTCGTGGAGACCCCAGGCAACCCGGTGGTGTACGGCGACTGGCTGCATGCTGAGGGCGCGCCGACCATTCTGTTCTATGGCCACTACGACGTGCAGCCGGTGGACCCACTCGACCTGTGGGAATCGCCGCCCTTTGAGGCCACCGTGCGTGATGGCGAAATCTACGCGCGCGGCGCGGCCGACGACAAGGGCCAGGTGTTCATGCACTTCAAGGCGATTGAAGCGCACATGAAACAGAACGGCCGCCTGCCGGTGAACCTGAAGGTGATCATCGAAGGCGAAGAAGAAGTCGGGTCCAACAACCTGGACGACTTCATTCGCGCAAACAAAGCGCTGCTGGGCGCCGACGTGGTGGTCATTTCCGACTCCGCGATGTTTGAGCGGGGCATTCCATCGATCTGCTACGGCCTGCGCGGACTCACGCACTTCCAGATCGATCTGCGTGGTTCGAATAGCGACCTGCATTCGGGCGTGTTTGGCGGGTCCGTGGCTAATCCCGCGATGGTGCTGGCCCAGATGCTGGCGCAGATGCGCGACAAGGGTGGCCGCATCAAGATCCCCGGGTTTTATGACGACGTCCGCGAGTTGACGGAGGCTGAGCGCGCAGAGTGGCGCAAGTTGCCGTGGAACGACAACCGATACCGCAAGGAACTGGGTGCGCCCAAGCTGTTTGGCGAGTCGGGTTACGACCTTGGAGCGCCGTTGGGGCCGTCCGACCTTCGAAGTGAATGGACTGCTCAGCGGCTTTACCGGAGAAGGCGCAAAGACCGTGTTGCCGGCCACGGCCATGGCCAAGGTCAGCATGCGGCTTGTGCCCGACCAGCATCCCGACAAGATCGCCGCGCTGTTTGAGGAGTACGTGCGCAAGGTCGCGCCGAAGACTGTGGAGCTGAAGGTCACCCGCATGCACGGCGGCAAGCCGTGGATGGCGGACTTCGACAACATCTACGTGCGCGCGGCAGGCCGTGCGATCGAACAGGGCTTCGGCAAGGCACCGGTGTTCTGCCGCGAAGGTGGATCAATTCCAGTGGTCTCGACGTTCCAGGAAGAGCTGGGCATTCCCTCAGTGCTCTTCGGCGTCGGCCTGCCAGACGAAAACGCCCACGCGCCGAACGAGAAGCTCGACCTGGCGAACTTCCACGGAGGCATAGTGTCGGCGGCGATCCTGTATCAGGAGATCGCCAGACGTTAGCAATGGCGAAATGTCACAAATGTCCGAAATGGCGAAATGTCGGACAAACCAATTGCCGGGAATGGCCGAATGTCCAAGGCGCGCAATGAGCGAATGACCTTGGAGCAGCAGATTCAACCACTGACTACCAAGGACATTCGAACATTCTTCCCTGCAATGGTCTGTCCGCAGTTCGCCATTTCGGACATTTGTGACATTTCGCCATTACCCGTGCGGCGCCCTTATTCCCAGCGAAGCGCACGCATGGGGTCGACCCTCGATGCGCGCCGCGCTGGAATGTAGCCCGCGCCGAGCGCAACAAGGCTGAGCACCACGAACGCGGCGGTGAAGACCACCGGGTCGTGGCCCTTCATACCGAAGAGTTGTTCTTCGGATTCAGCAATGCCGCCGATGGCCCAGGCCATCGCGAGCCCAATCGTGCCTCCCACCAGAGCAAGGATGGCGACCTGTTTAAGCACGAGCCCTTTGACGTTCGAACCCTGCGCTCCCAGCGCCATCCGGAGACCGAACTCGCGCGTGCGCTGCGACACGGTGAACGCCAGGACACCGTAGAGGCCGATGGCCGCCAGGAGCGTTGCGAGAGTCGCGAACGCCGCCGACATCGTGCTGATCAGCCGATCGAGAAACACATTCTCCTGCACTTGCTGCGGCATCGTCTTGAGCTCCTCCACGGGGAGGTTGGGGTCCACTCTTGAGACGATCGTATTCACGGACTTGAGGAACTGGCTCGGTTCAATCGCTGTGCGGATATAAAACGACATGGAGCCGATGCGTTCGTCCTGTCGATAGGGTGAAGAACAGCGCCGGCACGGCGTCCTTCACCTCGCTGTATTTCGCATTCTGCACCAGCCCGACGATCTCGATGTCGAGCGGGCCGTCACCACCCTGCTTCATCAGTGTGCCGACGGCTTTGCCTTCGATGCCGAACTTTTTCGCGAAGGCCTGGTTGACAACGGCCACCTTGGGGCCACCGAGTCGATCGGAGGCGGTGAATTCGCGCCCGCCGATCAGTGGGACGCCCAGCGTGCTGAAGTAATCGGGCCCCACTTCGTTGTAGTTGGAGTGGTTGTCGATGTCGGGACCATTCTTGAAACCCTGCACGTTTACGCTCGTGCCCCAGTTGCTGCCGGCCAGCAGCGGCACCATCGAGGCGCTGACACTTGTCACGCCGGGGGAGCGCCGACAGTTCCTCCTCAATCCGTTCGAAGATCGCTTTTGATTTTCAGACGGGTATCCGTTCAGCTCAGGTGACACCGAAAACGTCACAAGGGTGTCGAGCTTCACACCGAGATCAACGCGGCTCACGTTGAATAGGCTCTTGGTGAAGAGGCCGGCTGACGCGAGCAGGGCCATCGAGAGAGCCATTTGCACAGTGACCAGTCCCATGCGGAAGCGTGCGGCCGCTCGCGCGCCCGAGGGCTGGCCGGCAGTGCCTTTGAGGGTGCTCGCCAGATCAGGGCGCGTGCTGTGAATGGCAGGAAGAGACCGAATAGGACACCAGTAACCAGGGAGAGCGCTGCGGCAAACGCCATGACCGGCCAGTCGAGTTGAAACGCCAAAGTCGCGGCTGCGTCCGCCGGCAGGATGGTGGCGATGGCGCCGAGGGTCCAGCGAGCCACGAGCAAAACGACGCCCGTCACGGCAAAGAGCAGGTTGAGTGGCGTGCTGGCCTCCTCATGCACGCTACTCTGGCCGCGCTGGCCTTGGGTCAAGATGATGGGCTTGTTGCGGAATCGCTCCATCGTGGCGTCGCTCATGCCGGTCTGCAGCGGCGCCTCAACTTCGTTGATGATCGTGCGATAGCGCGTGGACAGCTCGGTTTGGGCCGCGTCGATACTCACTCCCGGCGCAAGACGGCCAAAAACGTAGGCCCAGTAGCTGCGCCGATTGTCGAAGCCCCTGAAACTGCTCTCCATGTGAGAGCGCATCGTGATGGGAACGAAGATCTCGGGATTTGATCCCAGCGTGGTGCTTGAAAATCCCTTCGGCGCGACGCCGACAATGGTCAGCGGGCGCCCGTTGGCGATGATCGTCCTGTTGAGCACCGACTCATCGGCCCCAAACCGCGCCACCCAGTAGGCGTGACTGAGGACGACGACCGCCGATTCGCCAACCGCGCGATCGTCGCCGGGACCGAGGAGTCGTCCCAGCGCGGGTGCAAGACCCAGCGTGGGGAAGTAGCTGCCGGACACGAGCATGCCCTCACCACTGAGGGTCTGGCCCTACGAGAGGTTGGTGCCGAAACTCGGTGGGCGGCCAAGCCGGAGAAGACCTTGGTGTCGCGCTCGAGGTCGCGAAACATCGCGTAGCTGAAGACCTCGTCGCACCCTCCCGCCTGACTGCACGATTGCGAGCCTGGTTTCGGGCCAGGAGCCGAGAGGTTCACGAGGCTGTCGGGCGACTGCACGGGCAGCGGCCGAAGGAGCATCTGATTGAAGAGTGAGAAGATAGCGGTGTTCGCGCCAATCCCCAGAGCCAGCGACACCACGGCAATGGTCGTGACAAATGGGGCCTTGAACAGGGTGCGCAGGGCGAATCTGAGGCTGGTCATTCCTCCATGAGACGAGAAAGCACTGACCGGAGTTGTGAATGACTGCCCGGAAATCGCAAGGTCACGGCGTTGCTCGCCTTCGCGGTGGTACTGGCGATAGCGGTTTGGTCCTACATGTCCGGGGGCACCGTCCGCGTCCTGATGGACGCCGCTGGCGGTTGGGCGATTCCGGACAGGCTCTGGACGCATTACGCGCCGCGCTGGACCGCTGGGGGCGCCTTGCGCCGGTGGTTTATGTGGCGGCGGTGGTGCTCGAGGTGCTGGTGGCGCCGATTCGGCACGCTGTTGCATGCCCGCCGGCGCCCTGTTCGGCGGCCTGATGGCGGCACGTTGTCGCTCGTCCAACACCTGGGAGCAGCTATCGCTTGCGGGGTCGGTAGCGCGCTCGGCGAGGACGCGCTGGCGAGGCGCGTTGAGGGAACGAAGGCCCGCTCAGCACCGCGATGCGATTCG
>JADJUS010000008.1 GCA_016716905.1 Acidobacteriota bacterium
TATGGACCCGACGGGTCGGCCCCTTCCGCACCGCGATCGTCTCGATGATGGGCGACGCATCGACCGAATGGGGATTGCAGGTCTGATAACGGATGGTCGAAGATCCCGCCAAGGGTGGGGCACCCGTTCCTGAAGCGTTATCCCTGCCCCATCACCACCCCGCTCTCCACGGCCCTCGACCAGGTGGGGTTGATCCACGCGACCCGCATCAATCGCGACCACCACACGCACACACGCACGGCTTACCGGTCCCGGGAGATCCACGCCCACATCCGCCACGCATGCACCCCGCGCTACATTAGACGCGTGACGCGGAGAAGCGGTGACGCCAGCGGATCCGGTCGAGGGCATGGATGTCGATGTGATCTCCCCCTCCCGGCGGCAAGGCCCGGCGTCTGCGCGCGCGGTGACTGCGCGCCGAGCCTGCTCGCACGCCAGACGCACACGGCGTTCCCCGACACAAACGTCTGGTGCGAGGCCGACGCCTGTTGAAACCCCGGCGCATTGCCGAGTATCGCCATTCGATCGTGACTGCGCGTGGTCGTCCCGAGCGCCTCGGCGGCAATCTGCCAGCACCGTCCCGGTTCCTGCCCAACCTCCGGAGGGGGTGACCCACCGTGATCGTTGACTTGTCACGGTGACGCGAGCCGTGGCGTGATCATCGAACCCAAAGCTGAAACCGAAGCGTTCTTCAAGGCGCTGGCCGTACTCCGGCCTTACCGCGATTCGCTTTCACCCGACGGCAGGCGCCGACGCCGAGCCCGGGCCGTGGCTGCTGACAGAGTCAGATCGAGTCCTGTGCGGGCAAACACCTTCGGGCCCGTGGCCAGACGTCCCCTTCACGCACGAAGTTGCGGCGCCGGATGGCATCGGGCGCCATTCCCGGCGTGGCGGCTTGTTTGACCTGCTGCTCCATGGCAAACGTCACCTGGTTCACGCCAAACCCGCGGAAGGCACCGGTGCGGATTGTTGGTGAACACGGCACGCCAGTCACTCGCACGGCCGCAATCGCGTATGGCCCGCAGGCCTGCGAGATGGCATTGGCCATCACTGCCTTCGACGAACTGGCGTAACACCCGGCATCCGCCAGTATGTCAATGCGAGCCGCGAAAGTGGCCCCGAGCGATCAGCGCCGAGCACGTGGCGAAATGTGGAACGGATGCCGTTTGCTGTGGCCGCGGATCGACCCGACGCGATCCCACACCATGCGCACCGGTGCGCCCGCCACCGCCGCCAGCAGGAGCAGAATCTGCAGTGAAATATCTTCGCGTGCGCCGAACGCTCCGCCGATCACCTGCTGGACGATGCGGAGGCCGTCGACAGGCTCGCCGAGCGCCTCGGCCGCCTGGCGCAGATCCTCCTGCATACTGCGTGGCGACGTTCAGCGTGAGGCTGCCGTCCTGCCCGGAACGGCGATGCCGGCCTCCCGGGTCCGAAGAGGCGTGCTCCACCAGTTCGGTCCGGTAACCGGCGCTGATGACGATCGCGGCTCCAGCCACGCGGCGTCGACATCGCCTCGCGCGATCCTCTGCTCGGTGACGATATTCGGGTGAGCCGGTGGGCGGTGCCCGGGATGCACCACCGCGCGTCTTCATCGCAGGCTCGCTCGGGATCGATCAGGTGGGGGCTCGGTCACCAGCTCAAGCTCAAGGCATCCGGCCCCCAATCGCGCGGCTGCCTCAGTGGTGCCCACGACGACCGCAACAACATCCGAAGCGCCGCGAATCCGGTCCGTCACCAGCACTTCTGATCAGATTCCATCAGGCCGAACCGATTGGTGCCCCGGACGTCACCGGCGGTGATCACCGGACCGCCGCCTGGCGTGGCGAGCGTCGCGGCGGTGTTGAGCCGGCGCAGCCAGGCACAGGCCACCGGCGCACGAACCGTCGCCGCGTGCAGGGCAGCCCGGCGGTGGGACGTCCTGCGGGTAGAGCGCGGTGCCGGCGGCTTTGGCCACCGCGTCGGTCCGGACGTGGCTGACGCCGACGCACTGGCCGCTGGTGTGGTCAGCGCGTCGAGCCATGTCGTCGTCCCGCCTGCTGCACGGCGCGCACGATCTTCGTGTAATGCTGCGGCAGATGTTGCCGGCCAGCCCGGACCGAATCGCCGCGGCGGGTGGCGTTGGCCGGCAACGGGCTGGCCGCCAGGATCATTCCCGGCGTGCAGAACCGCACTGAATGGCGCCGTGATCGGCAAACGCGCGACGAAGGCGGCGCAATCGGGGGCTCGTGGCGTGTTCGATCGTTGTCACGGTCCGCCCGTCCGCCTCGGGGCAAGCACCAGACACGACAGGGTGGGCTCGCCATCAAGCAGGACCGTGCAGGCGCCGCACTCGCCGACGCCGCAGGCGTCCTTTGTTCCCGTAAGACCGAACCGGTCGCATGCGAGCTGCAGCAGTGTGGTCGATGCCGTCACGCGGGTCGTTCGCAGGATACCGTTCACGGTGATTGCGACTCGTCGCGGTCGCGCGTCGCTTCATCGTGCCCCCACGCGCCACGGCGCGTCAAGCACGACGCCGGCCACGCGAAGGCGATGCGCGCGTAGTCCGACAGGCTGTCGGCGTGGACATGGCAGACCGCGCGTAGCGCCTCATCACGGCGGGAGCGATTGCCGAACGACGCGGCCACGGTGGGCGCCGGGAATGGCCGCCCGCCAGCCTCCGAGGGCGACCCGAACGCCGCCGCTGAATTCAGCCACGCCTGCGGCCGCCAAGGATCGGCTGAAGGCCATCCTGGCGCCGACCTTCTCAAACGCGCTGTGCCTGCACTCTTGGGCACGTGCACCGCCACCACCAACCGCTGGAGCGGCCACCGGCGGCCTGCGCGCTCATGAAGTCTGCCAGCGGGGAGTGGTCGCACGACTGGCGGTCCGCAACCACCACCATGGCATCGAGTGCCAGCAGCGCCGTCGTGATGTCTCCGGCGGCATGCGGCGTGGTGATGTTGCCACCCACCGTGGCGCGTCGCCGCAGGGCCGGTGCGGAGGTCTGCGCGGCCGCCTCGCCAGACGCGCGCGTGCCGGCGCACCAAGGGGTTGGACGACAGTTCGTGGGCCGTGACGAGCGCGCCGATACGCAGGTGGGTGCCCAGATCGGACACACACCAGTGGCGTCGGTGACGCCTTTGATGTCCACGATCCGCGGACGAACCGTGTCCATGGCTGTTGCGTGGACAGCGCGACGATCACGTCGGTACCGCCCGCGTAGATGCAGGCACCAGGACGGGCAATGGCCTGAAGCGCTGCTCGCAAGGTGCGTGGTCGGAAGTAGGAAAAGGCGGGAAGGGTCGGACATGGGAGGGCCAGCGCCGATCGGGATGTTAGCGCGGAACGAACCTGACGCGCGATGGGGGGCCGATCAGGTACCCCACGGCCTCGCCGACGGCGCTTGCGATCAACCCGAGCGAGACCACCGGCAACTGCCGCCATATGGTCGTGTCGCCGCAACGCACGGCATCGGCCACGAGGCGGACCAGCCGCACGGCCGGGATCGCCGGCGCGCCCGCCGCGTACACCAAACGTCGCAACGGGAACCAGCGCCGTCGCCGCTGGTGGCCGAACTGCCGGCCCAGCCGCCAGAGGTCTCGCACGAACGGCCCCACGCGGTCAGGGTTGACGACATCCACGAGCGCCGCGGCCTCGAAATAGCACTGGCCACCGCGAGCCAGGAGTTCGTGTTGCAACTGCCACCCCGCCTCGAGTGAGGCGTCCAGATCATCGCCGAGCGCGAGGAGTGCCTCGCGCCTGTACGCGCTGTTGTGCCCGGGACGTCGGCTCGCAGTCCACCCGGCTGACCGTTCGCCCACCGGCCGTGTTTGATGCGCATGGCTGCCCGGCTTATTGCGGTCTCTGGGTTTGCGTTGCCGATCGACGGCCCGACGACCGTCCACGACCCGGACCGGCACGCCTCCATCAGCACGTCCACGGCACCGGGTCGAGGAAAGGCATGGGCCTGCGCGAAGAGCACCCACGGCGCCGTAGCCGCCCGTGCAGCCCGCGCCTCGGCCACATCGAGCCGGCCGTCGCCTCCGTCGATCACGATGACCTGATCGAATCCCCAGAGCGTGAATGGCTGACGTCGAAATGCTGGCGCCGTTCACTGCGGCGATGACCATCTGCAATCGCTCGGCGCGATAGCAGTGCAGCGCAGCGGCGACCGCGTCCAGTGAGTCGGTGACCAGAACGACGGACACCTCCGGCCCGGACGCCGTCATCTCTGCACGTCAGCCAGTTGGTGGAAGGGCTGCCCTGGCTGCAGGTGGAACGACATCCGATTGAGCAAGCCGAATACCCGTGCGAACGCCGCCGGCGGCAGGATCGTCTGCAAGATGAGCACGCCGACAAACGCCCACCGTTTCGGCGACCGCAGGACGGGCGCGGGCGATGTCGCGACTGACCTGCGCAGAAATCGCCAGGCGGCTGACACCTCACCGTCGATCGCGCAGAATACCGCCATCGCGAACAGGTCCCTCGCCTGACAGAACCGAAGGCGTTGGGTGGTGACGCGTGGATCGTCACGCCGCGCTTTCTCAAGAACCCGCTGCCCTTCAAGCGCCATCTGCTGATAGTTGCGGGACTCACTGCCCGGACTGCGGGTATATCCCACGAGTGTGCAGGGCACCGTCGCGAACCGGACGTGGCGGGCCAGCCGGATCCAGAGATCCCAGTCCTCACGGAATCGCAGGGTCTCATCAAGGTGGCCGACCTGCTCCAACGCCTCACGACGCATGAGCGCCACGCTGCCGCCAGAGACCATGTCCCACTCGATCATCTCGTCGGCCACGTCGCCGTTGACGTCGCCGCCAAGGCGCCAGCCCAGGCATCGGTGCCTCGCATCGATCACGGCCGAGTAACACGACACCACGCCCACCTCGGGGCGCGTCAATAAGCGCCACCTGCCGAGCGAGCTTGTCGGGCAGCCAGAGATCGTCGTGGTCGAGAAACGCGATCAGCTCGCCACGGGATTCGAGAATCGCCCGGTTACGTGTCGCGCTCGGCCCTCGGTTCATCTGGCGAATGAGCCGGATGCGGGCGTCGGCCGCCATGAGGCGCGCGACGACCTCAACCGTGCCGTCACTCGACCCGTCGTCGATGATCACAAGCTCGAAATCGTCGAATGTCTGGCGAAGCGCGCTGGCCAGCGTGGTCTCGATGAAGCCGGCCGCGTTGAATGTGGCCGTCAACACGCTGACCCGTGGCGACTGCGCCAGGGCAGCGCGGCTCACGCGCTTCCACCACGAGGCGTGAGGACAATGCGCCATGCCGACGACGGTCGCCAATGACGCCACGCGCTGTGTTCGGCAGGGCCATCGGCAACGGATTGCCAGTGGCCCCGCGCGCGAGTTCCTCGGCGAAGATGCCACCGACCGTCTTTGTCAGTTCCTCGCCGAGACACGCATGGCGCAGGCCCGCGCCAAACGGCGCATATTCGCGGCGCGCAAACGACCGGTGCAGAAACCGATCGGGGTCGAAGGTCTGCGCATGCTCAAACACCGCAGGGTCCTGGTGACTCTCGCGTACGCAGAGCCGTACGAGCCAGCCTTTCGGGATGACCATGCCGCCGTGCGAAACGTCGCTGGTGGTCGCGCGGTACAGGTACTCGCTCTGCTCGAGCCGCAGCGTCTCCATCACAACCCGCGTGGACAAGGACAGCGCGCCGCCCTCGTGGGCGGAATCGGCGTGCGCCGGCAGCCGAAGCCGGTCGGCCCACTGGCCGTGGTCGGTCAGCATCCGCGCGATCCACTGGAGCAGGCCCGACACGTCAGCCCACGTGGTGTGCAGGATGTATGCGAGGTTTCCGCGATCGTCGGGTCGTCCACGGAAGCGGGGCTGCTGCGGGCCAGCGCCTCCAGGAAACTGCCAGCGCCAGCGCCTGGCGAATGCCCGTCGGCTGTGTGTGCGCGCGCGATCGCGACGATCTCCGCCACCGCACTCCGAATCTGGCGGTCGGACGCGCTCGAGGGATTCCGGATGTCGATGACCCTGTAGAGCGTCTTCAATCGAGCGCGTTCCGCGCTCGCGGGATCGATTCCGAAGAACAGACGCACCCAGATCGAAAACACTGCGCTGGATATGGCGGCGAGGCGGCACGCCGGTGCCGGCAGACGCGCGTGCCATGCGCGCCAGTTCCTGGCGAAACTGGTCGCGGATGAAGGCCTCGTGCAACTCGTACCTCGCGCGCCATCGCAAGGCGAAGCACCTGTTTGGCCTCGGCGTGGCGCTCGCGGGGCATGTGACGGAGGAATCCACCTGGGATGAACCGGCCAAACGACCACGGCGGCGACACCAACACATCGTCGTGCTGGCGGAAAAACTCCGACCCTGCAGACAAACCGACCAGGCAGGCGGTTGGTCGCAGAAACTGACTGGTCTTGAAGGTACTTCCCAGGCGCCGACTCTGGTCGGAGAAAAAATCCTGCCGGGTCCATGGACCCAGCGCAAAGGGCCGTAGCGAACCCGGTGGCCATCCATGCGCGCGGCCGCGCGCTACTCCTGAGTGCCAGAGCACGGCGACCATCGCGACGACGGCGGCGGCCGCGGCGCCGCGCACCAGCCCGATCGGGGCAAACGCGACCAACAGAGCGATGCCGACGGCGTAGGCCACGACCACTCCCGCCAGCCGCAGGGCTAAGCCTGGAAACGCGCGCCGAAAAGCGGTGCTCGCACACGGAGCAATCGCGGGCCATGCCGCCACGCTGAGCACCGCCACTTCGACAACGCGCTCGAGTATCTGGCCAGCCATTCGGGTCACCAGGACGCGGGCAGGGTCCGGACCGCCGCCACGATCGTGGCGACCTCGTCGTCAGTCAGCCGTGGATGCAGGGGCAGGTTCAACGCGTCGGCGCCGAGTCGCTCGGTGTTGGGAAGACTGACCTTCGTGTCGAAAATCGGGTTGAGGTGCAGCGGGTGATAGCGCAACGTGGTGTAGATCCCTGCTGGTACAGCGTGCGTGCCGACCGGTCCCTGGTGGGGATGCGCACCAGGTATGTGAAGTACGAGTGCCGGTCGGCGGGACCGGCCTCGCTCGGGCGGCGCAGCCAGTCGAGGTCTGCAAACTCCTTCTGGTAGATGTCCCAGATGCGCTTGCGCCGCGCCTGCAGCGCATCGAGCTTGCGCAACTGCGCCAGGCCCACAGCCGCATTCAGGTCTGAGACCAGCAGCTTCGGAAACACCGCACAAATCTCATGTTCCCACCATCGTGGGTGGGCGGTGTTGGCCGCGTCGAACCCCGACTTGACCACGCCGCAGTAGCGCAGCAGTCGGGCGCGATCGGCCAGAGCCTGGTGGCGCGAGGTCACTGCCCCGCCCTCGCCCATGGCCAGGTTCTTGACCGCGTCGTAGCTGAAGACCCCGATGTCCCCGATACCGCCGCACGGCCGGCCGGCCAGCATCGAGGCCACGGCATGCGCAGCGTCTTCGATGATCGGCAGTCCGAGGGCGATCACTGGCTGCAACTGGACCGGCAGGCCGGCGTAGTGCACCACCATGATGGCCCTGGTCGCCGGCGTCATCACCTCGGCGATCGTGCCGGCAGTCACGTTCTGCGTGTCCAGATCGACGTCGCAGAACACCGGGCGATGGCCCGCCAGGAGAATGCTGTGCGCGCATGACACCCACGTGAACGAAGGCACGATGATGTCGGAGCCCGGGGGCAGAGCCAGCAGGGTGGTGGCCAGGTAGAGCGCACTCGATCCGCTGTTGACCACGACCAGGTTGGGCAGCCCGCGATACTGGCAGAACTCCGCCTCAAACGTCGCAGACTTCGGACCAGGACCCGGCCATTGCCGTTCCAGGCAATCCTGAATCTCGGCAAGCTCCTCGCTGCCCATGTGGGATCCCAGGACTGAAATCATTCTGCATGCCCCCTGCGATGCGAGTGATGAGGCTACCGGCCGAGCGACGCTATCATCGCAGACATGATAGCGCCCCCGGGTTGTCGGTGGTCCTTGCCACCGATGCGGCAGCCACCATCAGTACGACGCTACGGCACCTGCACGCGCAGGGGGACCCGGCGAGGATCGAGCTGGTCATCGCCACGCTGGCCGGCGCAGTCCTGCACCGCGATGACCCGGGGCTTCGCGACTTCCCGTTCGTGCGCATCGTGCACGGCGACGATGGGATGAACATCGCGCGCGCTGAAGCGCAGGCTGTCGCGGCGGCGACAGCCCCGTGGGTCGTCTTCGCCGAAAGCTGCGCGTTTCCACGCCCCGGCTTCGTCGACGCGATGATCGGCGCGTGCCAATCGGACAGGTGGACAGTTGTCGGGCCTGCCATGCGAAATCGCAATCCTGCCAGCGACGCGAGCTGGGCGGCGATGCAGATCAACTACGGACGGTGGCAGGACATCTCGGGCGGGGGAAATCGATCTCGGGTCCCCGGTCACAACAGCGCGTACCGCCGGGATGCGTTGATGGCGCTTGGCCCCGATCTGCCCGACCTGATGCAGTCACTGACTGCGGTGCAGGACGAGATCCGCACCCGCGGAGGCCTGATCTGCTTCGACCCGTCGGCCCAGGTCGAGATCCTCAACATCACCGGTCCCGGCTGGTACGTGATCGACCAGTTCGGCAAGGGACGGCAATTCGCCCGGATGCGTCGCAGACGATGGCCGGTGTTCCGTCGGCTCGTGTACGCGGCAGGCATGCCGCTGCTCCCCGCGGTCCGTCTCTTTCGGATCGTGATGGGCGGTGGCTCAACCTGCCGTGTTCGGGAACTGGCGCGGGGCCATCGATGCTCGTTGCTCGTCGCGGGCCTGGTCGCGGGCGCCGCTGGCGAGTGCCTGGGCTACCTCCGTGGTGGACCAGCCGGCGCGGGATTCTTCGAGCGGAACCTCCATCGGTCTCGGTACGCGAGTGGCGTTCACGCCCAGATCCAGACGCCGTGACCGCGCCGACCGGTGCCCTGTGGCGGTGCCGCCCTCGAGCGGCGCCGCCGGTGTTCGCGCTCCTATAATGGCGCCATGAGCACGTTCGCTGATTCTGCCGCCAAGGCGGTTGCTCGCCGGCGTCTCGAACGCCTGGCGCCGGATTCGCCGCGTCACTGGGGCCGCATGACGCCTCACCAGATGGTCTGTCACCTGACCGACGGCTACCGCATGGCGGCGGGCCAGCGAACGCCAAAGCCCGTCGACAACGTCATCACCCGGTCGATCGTGCGGATGGTCGCGCTGCACACGCCGATGACCTGGCCGAAGGGCGTAAAGACAGTCCCCGAAGCTGATCAGGAGCAGGGCGGCACCAAGCCGGAGGCATGGGTTCGAGACCTGGCGGAACTGCTCGGGAGGATCGAGGCGTTCACGTCTGTCGAAGGCGCCCGGCATCCCATCTTCGGCCCGCTGACCAAGGCTGAGTGGGACGTGTGGGCCTACCGTCACGCCGATCACCATCTACGCCAGTTCGGTCTGTAAGGCGGACCCTCCACCGTGTCTTTTTTGTGCTCACGTGTCTGGCGCTGTGCGCGATCGTCACGCGCATCGTCGGCGCGCTAAGGAAGGGCAATCGATGTCGAAGTGGTTCATTGCCGGTGCGCTTGGCCTCTCACTGATCGCCGATTCCCTCGCTCAACGGCCCGCGCCCTCGGCTGACGCGATGCGGTCGATTGAGTTCGTCACTGACGAGGGGACGTGGATCTCCCTCGATGTGGCGCCCGACGGCCGGACCATCGCATTCGAGTTGCTCGGCGATGTGTACGGCCTGCCTATGGCGGGTGGGTCAGCCCAGCCGATGCTCACCGGCTCCGCCTTTCAGTCGCAGCCGCGGTTTTCTCCCGACGGCCGCTCGCTCGCCTTCATCAGCGACAACACCGGATCGGACAACGTCTGGATCGCGGAGGCCGACGGGGCCCAGCCCCGGCCGCTGACATCGATGCCGCGCTCGACCATGATGTCGCCGAGTTGGTCCCACGACGGACGGGCAATCTTCGTGACCGTGATCGACGGCCGCCAGGCCGGCATCGTGCGCGTGGATGTCGCCAGCGGCAAGACGGAGAAGTTGGTCGCCAACGGCAACGGCGCGGCGGCGCCGTTGGTCTCCTCGCCGGCCCCGGGGCCGTTCGGGCCTGAACCCACCGCTGACGGCCAGTCGCTGTACTACACGAGCGTCACCCCCCGTCCGTATGGCAGCCGCGATGGCGCGTCGAGCCGCGTGATGCGTCGCGATCTGGCGTCAGGCAAGGAAGAAGCCGTGCGGCTGGAACAGGCGATCTCGATGAAGCCCCGGCCGTCGCCCACCGGACGGCTCCTGGCCTATGCGGCTCAGGCACAGGGCAAGACCGGGTTACGCGTGCGTGACCTCCAGGCGGGCACCGAGCGCTGGCTGCGCGTTCCACTGCAACGCAACGCGCTTGAGTCGAACGCGACCAGGGATGTGTTGCCGGATTATGCATTCACACCCGATGGACGCGCGGTCGTCGTCTCCTACGACGGGAAGATCCATCGCATCGACGTGGCGTCAGGCACGGACACGATCATTCCGTTCTCCGCGAACGTGTCGATGCAGGTCGCGTCGCCGCTGATGTTCCCTCGCCGTTTGCCCCAGGAACCCGTGACCGCGCGGTATGTGCAGCACGCGGCTGTGGCGTCCGACGGTCGCGTGGCGTACTCCGGACTGGCGCGTCTGTTTGTCACAGGACAGGGCGGTACACCGGCGCGACTCACCGCGACCGATCGCCCAGCCGAATTCATGCCCGCGTGGTCGCCTGATGGGCAGTGGATCGCGTTTGTGACCTGGTCGTCGGACGGCGGTGCGCTGTGGAAAGTGCCGGGCGGCGGCGGCACGCCGACACGCTTGTCCGAGGGGTCCGCGTTCTGGCTCGATCCGGCGTGGACGCCCGACGGCACGTCAATCGTCGCGCTCCGTGCGCCGGAGGGATCCGCGCGACGGGCACCTGGAATACCCCAGGACGCGGAACTCGTGCGCGTGCCGGCCACGGGCGGCCCTGCGACGATGATGTCCGCGGCGCCGGGAATGCGCCATCCGCATTTCACGACGGATGTCGCGCGTGTGTTCGTGTCGGCGCCAGACGGCCTTGTCTCGATGAAGCTCGACGGATCGGATAAGCGCATCGTCGCGAAGCCCGCGCGCTCCGGACCAAACGTCGATGTGCGTATCAGCCCGGACGGGACCCGCATGGCCGTGATCGCCGGCGAACAGGTGTCGCGGTTCAACCTGCCAGGAGCCGGCGGAGCGGACACGGTGCCGCTCGATGCCACGCAGGCGGGGGCGCGTGTGGTCGCGGCCGGTGGGTCGCCGACGAGTCTTGGCTGGTCGGCTGACGGCGCATCAGTGACGTGGGTCACCGGTGCCACTCTGAACCAGATGGGCGCTGGAGACGGTGCGGTGCGTTCGATGCCGCTTGTCGCCGCAGCGGCCAGGGCCACGCCCAGCGGCACGGTAGTGCTGCGAGGGGCGCGCGCCATCACGATGCGCGGCGCCGAGATCGTCAACAACGCCGACATTGTCATCACCGGCAATCGCATTGCGGCGATCGGCGCGCGTGGAGCGGTCACCGTGCCTGCGGGTGCGCGCGTGATTGACGTCGCCGGCAAGACCATCATCCCTGGCATCGTCGATATTCATGCGCATGGCATTGCTGGCCGCCGCGAGATTCTGGAGCCCGAGATGCCGGCGGCGTACGCCAATCTCGCGTTTGGCGTCACCGCGTTGCGCGATCCGCAGTCGTCGCCCGACATCTTCGCCTACGCCGATCTGGCCGAGCTGGGCGAGGTGCCGAGCCCGCGCCTCTTTTCGACGGGGCCCGGCGTCGGGTCAGGCACCAACTTCCAGTCACTCGACGATGCGCGGAAGTCGATCGCGCGGTACCGCGATGAGTACGGCACGAACCTGCTGAAGTCGTACATGGTGGGCAATCGGCAGCAGCGTCAGTGGGTGGTGCAGGCGAGTCGCGAGATGGGAATGATCCCCACGACCGAGGGCGGATCCGACGCGAAGATGGACATCACGCATGCCATTGACGGCTTCAGCGGAAACGAGCATGCGTTGCCCACGGCGCCGCTCTATCGCGATGTCGTGGAACTGCTGGCGCGCAGTGGCATCACGTACACGCCGACCCTGCTCGTGTCCTTTGGTGGGGCGTTGCCGATCTATCGGATGTTGTTCGAGGAACGGCCCTTTGACGATCCGAAGTTACGGATGTTCTTCCCGCTCGACGATCTGTTCCAGCGCACGGCGACCCGGCTGCTCGCGTTTCCGAAAGAGGATTACCAGGTGAGGGAGGTGGCGTCCAGCGCCGCGGCCGTGCTTCGCGCCGGCGGCAAGGTGGCGCTGGGCGGCCACGGCGAGATGCAGGGATTGCAGGTGCACTGGGAGATGAAGCTCTTTGCTGAAGGCGGCATGGCGCCGCACGAAATTCTCCGAATCGCGACCATCAACGGCGCGGAGGCTCTGGGGCTTTCGCAGGATCTCGGCAGCCTTGAAGCCGGCAAACTCGCGGATCTCGTGGTGCTCGATCGCGATCCGTTGCAGGACATCCGCGCCACGACGTCGATTCGGTACGTGATGAAGAGCGGCACCCTGTACAACGGCGACACGCTCGATGCCGTGTGGCCCGGCGTCAAGGCACTGCCCGTCCCCTGGTGGCGTCGCAACGAAGTCGTGCGCTGAAGTCGTCACTGTGTGCGTGCTCCTGATGGCATCATGGCTGAAGGATGAGCATCCGCGTCGGCACCTCCGGCTGGAACTACCCCACGGGCAACGGCACGTGGAATGGGGTGTTCTATCCTGCGCGGCGGCCGCGCGGGTTTGATGAGTTGCGCTACTACGCCGAGCACTTCGACATCGTTGAAGTGAACTCGACGTTCTACCGCATGCCGGATCCCGGATTGGTCGGCAAGTGGATCGGCCGCACGCCGGCGGATTTCCAGTTCGCGATCAAGTTGTTTCAGAAGTTCACGCACCCGGACATGTATCTGGCCCGAGCCGGGGTGAAAGACTGGAGCCTTTCGCTGGGCGACGTGGACGCGTTCCGCGCGGGCGTCGCTCCGCTGGTTGATGCGGGGCGGATGGCCGCGCTGCTGGTGCAGTTCCCCTCGAGCTTCCACGCCGACGAGCCGATGCGCGAGTACCTGTCGTGGGTGCTGGAGGCGTTCGCCGACTACCCCCTCGCCGTCGAACTGCGCCATCGCTCCTGGTTCGCACCCGGCGCCGAAACCTCCGCGCGTCTCGCCTCCGGCCGCGCGGGGTTGGTGATGGCGGACAGCCCGGAGACCGGGGCAGAGAGGGGGACGGGTGTGTTTTCCACAGAAATCGCGGTTTTGGGGACAGGTCTCGACGCAGCTTCACCGTCGAGACCTGTCCCCAAAACCGCGATTTCTGTGGAAAACACACCCGTCCCCCTCTATGTCCGGATGCACGGACGGAACGCCGACGCGTGGTGGAACCATGAAAAGGCGGAGGACAGGTACAACTATCTGTATTCGCCGGCGGAGTTGCAGCCGTTCGCGGCAGCGGCCACTGAGGCGGCCCAGGCGGGCCGGAAGGTGATGGCCTTCATGAACAATCACTTTTCGGCCAAGGCCGTGGCGAACGCGGCCGTGCTCAAGTCCCAGCTCGGCCAGACCGTGCCCGGTCTTTATGAACGTGAAATGGTGAACCGGGTACCCCGACCTTGAAGGGATCGTCACTACTTCGGGGCTGCCTCTTTGATCGTCGCCTGCTTGAGGACGTCGGCGAACTTCAGCGTATCGACCACAGGCATGCCCACGCGCACCCGCCCGATGATCGTGTACTTGCCGTTCAACGATGGGCTGGCTTCTTTCATGATGTAGAACTGGCTGCCTGCAAGCTGAGGATTGCCGGTGTGCGCGAGGCCCACGATGCCCCGTACGTGGATCAATTTTTTGGAGATCTCGGCCACGCCGATCGTCGAGGTCGGGGCGCTGCGCCCCCACCAATCCTTCCTCGTGACATCCCGCGATGCCGAATCCCCCACCTGCACGAGGCCACGCTCGGCCCGATGGAACCTGAGTCCGCGATAGAAGTTCTTTTCAACCAGGGCCACGATAAAGTCCACGCTCTTCGGGGCGTCGCCACGCAGCAACTCAATCTCGATCACGCCCCTGACCGTGTCGAGCACCAGCGTGGGATTTCCGGCCGCCTGGGTCGAAGGCGCGGGCTCGGTCCCGATCGCGGGCGTCGGCAGAGCAAACACCAGGGCACTACCAGCCACCACCACGGAGGCCATTATCAAGAGCAGTTGGCGGCCTTGAGGTTCAGGCCGCCCGACGAAAGACCCTCGTTTCATGCGCGACTCTCCCGTGTCACACCCTTGCGGGGACACAACGCCGACACCACACACGCGCGGCACCGTGGATACACCGGCTTGCACACATTCTGGCCCCACGTGACCAGATACAAATTTACATCGGGCCACCACTTGCGCGGCACCACCCGATACAACGCCTGCTCGGTCTGATCGGGCGTGCGCGTCTTCACCCAGCCCAGGCGATTCGAGATGCGATGGACGTGGGTATCCACGCAAATGTTGTCCTGGCTCGCATGCGACAGAATCAGCACGAGATTCGCGGTCTTCCGGCCCACCCCGGCCAGCGTCAGCAACTCTTCCATCGTGCGCGGCACCACACCGCCAAAATCATCCAGGATCTGCCGGCACGCCTGCTTCACATGACGCGCCTTGGTCCGATAAAAACTCACGGGATAGATCAGCCGCTCGATTCGCCCCACCGTCAGCGCCGCCATCGTCTCTGGCGTGTGCGCCACCTTGAAGAGCCTGGCCGACGCCCCGGCGGTCACGGCGTCCTTCGTCTGCGCCGACAGCAATGTGGCGATCAACACCCGAAACGGATCGTCGTGCGTCTCTTCAGCGATCTTCTCCACGGCCGGCTCTTCCATCGACCGAATCGCTTTGCCGATAGCCTTGAGAACCGGTACAACGTTCGAACGTGTCAACCCCGTCTCCACCAGTGCCCCAGTTCCCCAGTTCCTAAGTTCCTAAGTTCCCAATTTCCCCAGTTCAGTGCCCGTGGCTCTTGCAGTAGCCACAGTGATCGCACTTCACGGCGGGCTCGATCAGGCAATCGTCCGTAACGTTGACGAGCCCGGCGTACAAGGAGCCGCTGGAGAGAAGCGTCAGTGGAGCATGCACGACGGACGGCGCGGCGGCCTGGGCACTTGGCATCGCAGGCGGTGCATGACCCAGATGCCGGGCCACAGCCGTGCGCACGAGGGACCGGAGTTCAGCTTCGTTCATGCCTCTACCGTCAGAGTATCCACAATGCCGATGATCGCCGCGTCCACAGGCGCCGCCTTGCGCCGCAGGGCATCACCGGCGGCTTTGCCCTCAATCACGATCAGCACCGTCTCACCCACTCCGGCGCCCACCGAATCAATGGTCAGCACCGCCGTCCCCTTCGGCGCGCCTTCGAGCGTGAGCGGCTGCACGAACAGCAGCTTCGCGCCCTCAATCTTGTGGTGTTTTCTGGTCGCCACCAGCGTCCCGATCACGCGCCCGATCTGCATGGCCGGCCTATTCCACGTCCCAGGAATCGACGATGCCCACAACACAGGCGTCGGCGGGCGGTTCGCCGGGAAAGAACGGAAAGGTGGCTTCACGTCCGCGAACAAAAAACACGTGCTCGCCCACGCCGGCGCCCATGGCGTCAAGCGCGACCACCGCGCGACCCACGGGCTTGCGATCGGGCGAGATGGGTTGAAGCATGAGCAGGTGTGTCCGCCCAGGTTGGGGTCTTTCACCGTGGCCACCACGTTGCCGATCACTCTCGCGAGCTGCACGACTACTTTGCTGGGGGTGGGGCGCGCTGGGCACGCCGGGCGTATCCACGTGATCGACGATGCCGATGATTGCCGCGTCGATGGGAGAGTCTTTGAACCCTTGCGCCATCCGCGCGGAGCTGCCGGAGACGATGAGTACCGTCTCGCCCACGCCGGCGTCCACGGTATCGACCGCGACCAGGTAGTTGCCGTCAGGGTTCCCAGACGCGTCGAGCGGCCGCGCCACCAGCAACTTGCTGGCCACGAGCCGCTCGTCTTTGCGGGTCGCGACGACCGTGCCGACGACCTTGGCGAGAATCATCCCGCCGCCTACTTCGCCGCTTTGCCGATCGGCAGCACGTCCTCGAGGTTCGCGTGTGGACGCGGAATGACGTGCACCGACACCAGTTCACCCACACGGCGTGCCGCTGCCGCGCCGGCGTCAGTGGCGGCCGGACCGCCGCGACGTCGCCGCGGACGATCGCCGTGACGTAACCCGCGCCGATCTTTTCCCATCCGACCAGTGTCACTTTGGCGGCCTTGACCATCGCGTCGGCCGCTTCGATCATCGCGACCAACCCCTTTGTCTCGACCATTCCGAGTGCCTCACCCATGGAACCTCCATCTGCTCAAGTCGGACTCACGCCATCGTGCGGGCCGTGAGGTGTCGAACGGCGCCCTCGATCAGCGTCGTCAACTCGCCGTATGTTAACTGAATCTCCCCGGTATTACCTACGGTGACTCGCCCGCCGGCCACCGATGTGTCGGGACGAGCTGTTCGCCGGGCGCGGACGGCGCCTGCAGGACCTGGCATCCCGGGTCGTCGCCTGGGGCGGATCCGTGCAGACGGGCGCCGGTGAGGCGATGCCATACATGCCGCGCAGCGCCTGAAGGCGGTCCACTTCCTCGCGCGAGAGCAGGTGCTCGCGGCCGAGCAGGCGCGCCACCAGGCTGATGCGCGCGAAGTGCCTGGATGGTCTCCATCTTGTAATACGCGGCAAACAGGTCTTTGCCCAGGCCAGCGCGCCATGGTTGGCCAGCAGGAGCGCGTCGTGGGAGCGGGACTTACGGCTCCACCGAGGCGGACAGTTCTGGCGTGGACGGTGTGCCGTATTCGGCGATGGGAATGCTGCCGAGCGTGGTGACGACCTCGGCCAGCACGGCGCGGTCGAGGGGAATGCCGGCGACGGCGAAGCCCGTGGCGAGCGGCGGATGGGCGCACCACGGCGTGGACGTCCGGCCGATGTCGATAGGCCGTCAGGTGCATCAGGATTTCGAAGACGCCTTGCGTCCGGGTTCCCCGGCGAGCAACCGGCCGTCCATGTCGGTGACCACCATCATCTCGGGGTCGAAACCCCTTCGACACGCTGGTGGGCGTCATGAGCAAGCGGCCGCCAGGCAGGCGGACGCTGATATTGCCGTCGTTGAGGCGACGAAGCCGCGCGTCCACAACCTGCGGCTGACCTCTGCGATGTCCAGACGCAGCTGATCTTCGTGCGTGGCCATGGTGCGTCAGCCCGCTTTGCGAGTCGACCAGGCGTTGCGGCAGTTTTCAGAACAGAAGTAGATCGCTGAATCGCCCGATCCTTCACGAAGGGCTCGACCAACGGGCACGTAGGTGCCGCAGTTGGGATCACGCACCAGATGTCCGCCTTCGCGCGTGGCCGGCGTGGTGGATCGCCGCGATTGTCCGGATGCGGGTGATGAATACCCCCGGACGATGCCGGCGAAGAACCGCATGACCAGCCGGACAAGGGATGAGGATCGCAATGATCCGGATGATCCAGCCGATCAGGCCATCTACAGGCCTGCGCCGCCTCGTCCTGCTGGCGCGGCCGGCGCGCCCGGCGTCACGGGGTGCGCGCCACCACGGCGGCGAGCGCTTCGCGCGCGCGGCTTCCGGGCTGTTCGGGGCAATCGACACCAGGTGCCCCACGACTTCGTGGCGCCTTCAAGATCCTGTTTGCCGAAGGCGCACGATGTCCGGTTGAGCAACGTCTTGGTGTGCGCGGGGTCCACCGACAGCGAGTGATCAAATTGCGCGAGGGCCCGATCGATCTGATTCGATGAGTAGTAGCTCACCCCAAACGGTGCTGGCATCCACGTTCTTCGGGTCGATCTGGGCGGCCTCGGCCGTCATTGGAGATGGCCAATGGTCGAAACGCTCGGCATCAAAGTAGAGGTTGCCGAGGTCCACACGATCGCGGCGTTGGCCGGCGCGGCATTGGTCCTGCCGTTCGGGTCGGCGGCGCGCGCACATCCGGTCGGCGGCGGCGTGGCCGGCGCATCTGTGCGGCGGGCGCGCCATTGGCGGCCGCCACTGCGGCGGCGGGCGCGGGCCGGCACCTGCTGTGTGCCGATAATCCACCCCACGAGAGGCCGAACATCGCCCTGAAATTGCAAAACCAGAGACTCGCAGTTCCAGTTGATCACCTGTCCGATTTTAACGGGTTTCCACCAATGAAGCTCCGCGAAGATCCATGAAGAAATACGTGTGGTCGTCAGAAGGCGCGGGGTTGGGTGCCCGGTCCGCCGAAACTGCCGCCAAGGAGAAGCGTCACGAATGAACGCACCGGTCGTTTCCTGCGGTGTGTCTGTTTGTGGCGCTTCTCCCGCGTGCATGCCGCCAAAGGCGGCACCCAACCTACGCGCGCTTCGTGGATCTTCGTGTCCTCCATGGTGATCCTTCTTGAAATCTACCTGTCGCTAACGGCGGCCAGGTAGTCGCGCACGGCGCGGTCGAGGCCGACGTACAACGCGTGGCTGCGATGAGGGCGTGGCCGATTGACACTTCGTCGAGGTGCGGAAGTTCGCGGAACACGAGATTGGCCGAGTCGAGGTCGTGGCCCGCGTTCACCCCAAGGCCGAGTGTGTGCGCCAGCGGCAGGACGCGGCGGCATACGTTTCAAAATCCTCGACTGGCCGTCGGCGCGGCTGCGCGCGAACGCCTTCGCAAAGGCTCGGTGTAAAGCTCCACGCGATCGGCCCCGGAGCCGCTCGGCCCAACGAATCGGCGCTTCGCCCCGGGGTCCACAAACACGCTCACGCGAATGCGCTTCGGCGTGCAGCCGCG
>JADJUS010000009.1 GCA_016716905.1 Acidobacteriota bacterium
CCTGACCGTCACGAGCACCGCCGATCTGCGCAGCACTACGCGCAGGACCTGCCCGCGGCCCGCGCCGAGCGCCATGCGAATCCTGATCTCCTGCCGGCGCTGCTGCACCATGTAGACATCACGCCGTAGAGTCCGACTGCTGCCGTGAGAGCGCCAGTCCGCCGAAGAAGCCCGACAACATCGCCATCAGTCGCTCACGCCCCAGTGCCTCCGCCATCTCGCGTTCCGTAGGCCGCAGTCACCAGCATGTTGTTGCTGACTCCGGCCTGCCAGGCCGCCGCTTCGCGAGTGATGTTTGCGTCGGGGCTCGCCATCCGACCAAGGTGGTGAGCGAGGCACGGGGCAGGGTCCCGCGAGCACGCGAGGAACACGAGGACTGTTCTCCGTCCGGACGTCGCGTACTTGGTATCGGCCACGACGCCCACCACGTGCATCGCCAGGTTCGGTTCCCCGACCGACGCTTTCAAAGTGGAAGACCCGTCCAATCGGATCGCGCCCTTGCAGGTAGCGCTCGACAAACGCGGCAGTCACCACGGCCACCTTGGGCGAGGTTGGCGTGTCCTGGCCGTTGAATGTGCGTCCGTTGAGCAACGGAATATCGAGTAACCCGGAAAGTATTCGCCACCGACCTGATTCACATTGGGATAACCTCCCGGGGTTTCCGTCGATGACCAAGCCCCTTGGTTCCAGCCGCCTCCACTCACAGGCACAATGCTGACCGGTGGCGCCCGTGATGCCGGGCATGGCCTTGATCCGCTCCAGCAATGACCGCTGAAATTGCGCTGTCCTTCAGGCGCAAATGTTGGCGCGGCGGAAGTCGAAGTCTGCGGCCACGATGCCTGCGGTCGGGAAGCCGACGTCCACCGTCGCCAGATTCTGAAACGTCCGCACGAACAGCAGGGCGCCGACCAGCAGGACCAGCGAGACCGCCAGTTGGCCGATGACGAGTGCCCGACGAAGCGTGAAGCGGCCACGACCGTCGGTGAGCCCTCGTCCGCTGGCGCGCATGGCGTTGACCGCCGCGCGCGTCGCTCGAACGGCGGCACGAGGCCGAACAGGAGGCAGGTCAGGATGGCCAGCCCGCTCGTGAAACCGAGCACCCGCCAGTTCTGCGTCAGGTCCAGCATCAATGGGTTTTGTGGGTGCTCAGAAGGAGAGGAGGAGGTTGGCGCTCGCTGCGGGCTGGGCCACGCGCTACAGATCGCTCCCGGCGGCGGCCACGATCAGGCTTTCAGACATCAACCGCCGCACGAGCGCCCAGCGCGATGCGCCGATGGCCAGGCGCACCGCTGGTTTCGTTCCCTGAGCTGGCGCGGGCGAGCATCAAGCTGGCCAGATTCCTGCAGGCGATGAGCAGCACCAGCCGGCCAGACCCAGCAATAGCAGGAGTGGCGTGCCACAGTCGCCGCGCAATGCGGAAAAGCCTTTTGTCTACCGGTCCCGCCTTGAGGACGAACTTCTTGAGTTGTCGGCATCACGAGTCACGTATCCCGTGGGGAGCGTCGCGGCGAAGATCGGCGCTGACAGGGTCCTGAGTTCGGCTTCCGCGTGCTGGACGGTGATACCCGGTTTCAGCCGGCCGAACCCAGCGAGCCACCACCAGTCACCGGAGTCCAGCGCCGACCGCGCGAGCCCGCGCACTGGGCGCTCGGTACAGAGTGGCAGCGCCACATCGAACTGGCGCCCGACCTCTACGCCGAAAAACGATGCCGGAGTCACACCGGCGATTTCAAACGCATGGCCGTCCAGGCGAAGGTCTGACAGATCACGTCGGGGCGTCCCGCGTATTCCCGCTGCCAGAACGGATAACTGATGACGGCGGCGGTGTCGGGCATTCCGCCGATCCTCATCCGGCCCAATCAGGCGGCCCAGCTAGGCGTGACACCAAGCGTGGCGAAGAAGCTGGCCGCTCACCCACAGGCCCTGCGCCGGCCGCGATCCGCCTGCGGTGGCGAGGTCCGGGACCACCGGTCCCCAAGCGGCAAGGCCAGGGAGAAGCTCTTCTGCTGGTCGCGGACCTGCTCGCATAACGGGTACGTCAACTGGGAGCACCGCGACGTGAACCGGCCGGTGCGGACCGCCGTCTCCCGAATCGATGGTGATGCGCGCCAGTTCCTGCGGCGCCTCCACCGGCAACGTGCGCAGGCGCACGGTATCGATCAACTGGAAGATCGCCGTATTGGCTCCCACACCGAGGGTGAGCGACAGGACAGCGACGATCGTGAAAAGGCGGTGCCCGCAGCACTCGCGCCATACCGGAGATCGCGCCAGTAGGTGTCGAGCCAGCCGGGCGTGTTATGGTGTAGACCCTCGATACAAGCGTGCGATTGCCGAGTTTTCTGATCGCGGCTGCTCGGGCGTCCGCCGGAGACATGCCGCGCGCGATGTTGTCGTCGGTCTCGATCTCCACGCACGACTCGAGTTCCCGCCGGCGCTCCCGATCCCAACGGGCGCGCAGGATACCGCCACCAGCTCATTTGTCGGACTGGACCCGGCTGGCGCCGGGCGAAGGACGCGGTTAACGGCGCCCACCAGCGCTTCCCACCGCGAGGTCTGGTGCGCTAAATTGGCTCCGCCCGCCGCAGTCAGGCGGTAGTAACGCGCGCGACGGTTGTTCTCTGACGTGCCCCAGAACGAGGCGATCCACTTCTTGTTTTCAATGCGGTGCAGGGCCGGGTAGAGCGAGCCATGTTCGATCTGGAGCACATCATCGGATTGGCGCTCAATCGCGTGCGCGATGGTGTGACCATGCGCGGCGCCCAGCACCAGCGTCTGCAGAATCAACAGGTCCAGCGTGCCCCTGTAACAAGTCCCCGTGAATCGGCGTGCGTCCCCGTGGCGGCATTCGGCGCGTCCTCTCCCATAGATCATCTAACTGAGCAGCTGGACGTAAGGGAAGCGTGAAAGGTTGTGAACTGGGAACTGGGGAGCTGGGAGCTGAGGAAGGACCCTGGACTCTGGACTTGACCTATAATTTGGCGCCGAGGAGACGCCCGTGACTCAGTCCGCCAGATTTACCGCTCTCGTTCTTGTTCTCACCTTCATCTCGGCTTATGCGGTGGGCGCGCAGGCGCCCGCCAAGAAGCCGTTGGGTATCGAAGACCACACGCGCTGGCGCAGTATCAGCGGCCGGGAAATTTCCGGCGACGGTAAATGGGTGACGTACGGAGTGGCGCTCACGAACACCGCGCCGACCGAGACCAAGCCGGTGCTTCACCTGTTGAATCTGGCCACGAACCAGGACGTCGAAGTGGCCAACGGGGCAGGCGGATCGTTTTCGGCCGACTCCCGGTGGTTCGCCTATCAGGTGGAGCCTGCTGCAGGCCGCGGCGGTCGGGAGGCCGAGGCGGCGCTGCCGGAGGCGCACCGGCCCCGGCGCCGACCCCGGACGTGGCTGAACCTGCAGGCCAGGCGGCCCGAGGCGCCGCAACGCCGCCCGCTCAGCCCCGCCGAGTCGAGTTGAGAAACCTCGAGACGGGCGCGATCAAGTCGTGGCAGGACATTCAGTCGTTCACATTTGCCGCGAACTCCAGTCACCTGATTTTGCGCCGGCGGCCGCCCACGCCGGCTGGTGGCCGCGGCGCCGCGGGCGCCGAAGCCGCGGCTCCGGCCGCGCCGGCAGCTGGTGCCGCCGCCGCTCCGGCCGGGCCCAGAGGCGTGGACGTCGTCCTGCACAACCTCACCACCGGCGCGATCAGCTCCTGGGGAGCGTGGGTGACATCTCGTTTAACCGCCCTGGTGATCTGCTCGCCTACACCGTGGACGCCACAGTCAAAGATGGCAACGGCCTGTTTGTGTTCGACACCCGGAGCGGGCGCATCACCACACTGGACAACGACGCCCAGTCCTACAACCGGCTGACGTGGAGCGACGATGGCGCCGCCCTGGCAGTGCTCAAGGGCGCCGATGTGGAGAAGATGCGCGAGCGCAGTAATGTGCTTGTGGCGTACCGGCAGTGCAGGCCGCCCTCGGTGACGCCGTGGGGTGCCAGTGATGCTGGACCCCGCCAAGGCAGCGGATTTCCCGAAAGATTGGGTTGTGAGCGATCGCGCCCCCTCGCGTGGAGCCACGACAACAAGCGCGTGTTTTTCGGGATCAAGGAACAGGTGGAGACGGCCGACGCGGCGACGAGGCGCAGCACCGACGACCTCGCCAACGTGGACGTCTGGAACAGCGTGGACGAACGCATCCAGTCGCAGCAGATGATTCGCGCGGAGGTCGACAGGAATTTCACCTTCCGCACGGCGTTTGATGTGCCGGCAGCCAAAGTCATCAGGCTGACCGACGAGACGATGCGTGAACTGGAGGTGGCGCAGGATGGCCGCTGGGCCGTGGGCCGCGATACGCGCGGCTACATCCACGACTACAAACGCCCGGCCGCAGACTTCTACCGGGTCAACACGTCCACCGGCGAGCGCACGCTCATGTTCAAGAACCAATTGACCGGCGCCCACGCGTTCGGGATCTCGCCCGATGGACGTCACTTCCTGTATTGGAAAAACAACAAGTTCCAGGGATACGAGCTTGATGCTGCCACCACCCGCACGCTCGGTGGATCGAGCGCGGTGAGTTTCGTGGACATGGAGTTTGATCACCCTGGCCCGAAGCCGTCGTATGGCCTGGCCGGCTACTCCGAGCGACGGCAAGTCAGTCATCGTGCAGCATCGTACGACCTCTGGCAGTTTCCGCTCGACGGTGGCGCACCGAAGAACATCACCAACGGCGTGGGCAGCAAAGGTGAAGTGCGGTTCCGGTACGCGCGCACCGAGCCGATCGACCCGCTCGCCGTGGGACCGCGCGGCACGATCGATCTCGGCAAAACGCTGACCCTCTCGGCCTATGGTGAATACACGAAGAAGGCTGGCTTCTACGAACTGACGCCCGACGGCTCACTGAAAGAGGTGGTCTTTGAAGACGCCGCGTTCAGCACTCCGGCCAAAGCCGCCAAGGCCGACACCTTTCTGTTCACGCGCCAGACATTCACGGAGTTTCCCGACCTTCGCGTGTCCGGTCCCAACTTCAAGGACGCGAAGAAGATCACCGATATCAATCCCCAGCAGGCCGAGTACCAGTGGGGACGCCGCGTGTTGTTTGACTACAAAAACCGCGACGGCGTGAGGCTGCAGGGCATACTCGCGCTCCCCCGACGACTACAAGACGGGCGAGAAGCGGCCAATGATCGTGACGTTCTACGAGAAGAACTCGCAGAACATGCATCGCACAGCGCACCGTCATATCTCACCGGCATGGGCTCCATGCCGATTCAGGCGGTGAGCCAGGGCTACATCACGATGTTGCCCGACATTCACTTCAGGACCGGCTCGTCGCACAGCGACATGCTGGAATGCGTGGAAGCCGCTGTGAAGAAGGTCATCGAGATGGGGTATGCCGACCCGAAGCGTATCGGTGTGCACGGGCACAGCTACGGCGGTGAAGGCGCCGCGTTCATCGGCACACGTTCGAAGATGTTCGCCGCCGTCGGTATGGGCGCCGGCGTGACCGACCTCACCTCGGACTTCAGCCAGAGCTGGGGATGGACGTATCAGGTGAACGGCGGCAGCGGCGCCAATGGCAACGACTACTACATCTACGGACAGGGCCGGTGGGGCGTCTCCCCTGGGACGATCCCGAGCTCTACCGCTTCGAGTCGGCCCTGACGCACGCGAAAGACGCGCCGTCGCCGTTTCTCATCATGCATGGCACGGCAGACCCGACGGTTTCGTTCACCGAAGGCATGAACTTCTACAACGCCCTGCGCTACAACGGCAAACGCGCGGTCATGCTGGCGTATCCCGGAGAAGGACATGGCCTACGCGGCATGGCCAACCGCAAAGACTTGACGGTACGGGCACTTTGAGTTCTTCGACCACTACCTCAAGGGGACGCCCGCGCCGAAGTGGATGACCGACGGCGTGCCCTTCCTCAACAAGAAATGATGTGACATGACACGAACTCGAATCGGCCTGCTTCTCGCCATCGTCGCGCTCGGGGGCTGCGGCGGTGCGCGGGAAGCAGTCCAACTGCCGGGCACGGCTGCGAACCAGCGGCCGCCTCTGGCAGAGGTGGACATCGTTGATATCGCGCTGCTGGTGAAGCTCGAAGACACACGGCAGTTTGACGAAGTGGCGCTGGCACGGCTTCTTCAGTCGAAACATCCCGAGGTCAAACGCCGGGCCGTGGTGGCCGTTGGCCGCATCGCCGACCCGCGTGGAGGGGTGTTGCTCCAACCGCTGCGGCGTGACGAGAACCCGGAAATCGTCGCAACCGTCGCCTTCGCGACCGGGCAACTGAAGGACCCTGCGGGTGTCGCCTGGCTGGCACAGATGCTTCTGGCCAACCCCAACACGGGCGTGGCGTTTGAGGCCGCGCGGGGTCTTGGCAAGATCAGGACGCCAGAAGCCTGGAAGGCGCTGGCCCAGTATCTGACCAACGCCACCCGTGGGGCTGCCACAGAGGGGGTGGTGGGTGAGGCGCTCCTGTCGATGGGGCGTTATACAACTCGCGAAGACCTCGCGCCGATCGTCAAGTGGACGACTCCGACGACGAGCCCCGAAGTCCGGTGGCGCGCCGCATGGGCCCTGTTCCGCCCGCGCAATCCAGCCGCCGTGCCGCACCTGCTGAAACTCAGTGAGGATGCGTCACCTGACGTCAGATTCTGGGCTATGCGCGGACTGGCTCTGCCGCCTGCGCCAACGTCGACGCCGCCACCGGGAACGGCACCGCCCGTCGAGCCAGCCGCTGTCGTCGTCGATCGCGCGGCGACCGCAGCACGACTGCGCGCCGGCACGAAAGACACTGACCGGCGCGTGCGCACTGAAGCCCTGCGCGCGCTCGACGGGTACGACGATGAGGAGTCGTTTGGTGTGGTGTTGGCCGCGCTCGAAGACCCGGATACGTGGCTGTCAGTATCGGCCGCCGAACTTCTCGGCCGACACAAGGGTCGCGTGGGCCAGGTAGCGCCGCGGCTGGCCGCCGCGACGGCGTCGTCGAAGCCCGCCGCGCTGCGCCTCACGGCGTTCACGCCGCTCACACAGCTCGCGCCGCCGTTGGCGCTCGACGCCGCCGCCACGCTGTTGCGCGACCCGAGTCTGGCGATTCGCACATCAGCCACCCAGGCGCTGCGGCGCATGGGCCCGATCGGCCAGCAGTTCCTGGACCAGTTGGCCACCGACCCGACCATGAAGGACCTGCTCATCCCGGCTGCCCCCGCGGCTGGCGGACGCCAGGGCGGTGCAGCTGCGCCGGCACACCCCGTGCCTGCGCCCACCGATGCCGACTATCGCGCCATTGTCGAACGCTGGATTGTGCCTGCGTATAACGGCGCTCCCGCGCCCCGCGCGGTGTGGACCACGCCGAAGGGTGAAATCGAGCTGGAGCTCTACCCCGGCGAATCGCCGCTCGGCATGGAGGAGTTTGTCCGCCTCACCGAGTCAGGCGCCATTGTCGGCACGGTGTTCAGTCGTGTGGTGCCGAACTTTGTGGCGCAGCAGGCCACCATTCGCGGCGCCAATCGGCTGCGCGACGAGGTGAGCCGATTGGGGCTGACCCGAGGCAATCTCGCATGGGCGTCGTCCGGCCTCGATACCGGCAGGGCGGGCTACACGCTGGGCAGCACGCCACAGCCACACAACGAGGGCGACTTCACGGCACTTGGTCGCGTGGTGCGCGGCATGGACGTGGTCGATCATCTCGACATGGGTGATGCGGTCACGGCGGCGCGGATGGTGAGGTGAACGCCACCATCACGGTCGCGCGGCAGTCGCCCGACGATATCGGCATCCGACAGATCTTTGTCACGCTCGACGGTGAGCCGTTCGCGGTGCTGGTCAACGGCCAGAGCGTGACGAAGGACGTGGCCGCAGGCGAGCACCGCATGCGGCTGCACAACACCCTCGTCTGGAAGAACGTCCTGATCGATTTGAAGCCCGGCGAACACGCCCGCTTCCTCGTGACGAACCGCGCCGGGTGGGGCACCTACGCACTGGTGGCCACGCTCGGCGTGGGTCCCATCTACCTGAAGGTCGAACGCTCTTCGGAGGCCGGGTCTTCAGACCCGGCATCACGCTTGTAATATGTCGGTGTGCTGACGTCCCCTGAACACGTCGCGGCTTTTCTTGTGGCCGTATGTTTTGCCGCAGGCCTGAACGTGTACGGCACCGTTGCGGCGCTCGGGTTGGTGTCGCGCGCCGGGCTTGTGGTGCTGCCCGGTGACCTGGGCATTGTCCAGAGTTGGTGGGTGATCGGCGCCTGCCTCGCGATGTTTGTCATCGAGTTCGTGGCGGACAAAGTGCCGCTGGTCGATTTGGTCTGGAATGTCCTCCAGACATTCGTTCGCGTGCCAGTCGCGGGTTTGCTGGCCTATGGCGCGTTGCCGCAGCTCGACCCGGGTTGGCAACTGGCGGCCGGCGCTGCGGGCTCCGCGCTCGCGCTTCTGGCGCATTCGGGAAAACCACGATGCGTGCGGCGGTCAGCGCATCACCGGAGCCGGCGTCAAACATCGGCTTGAGCCTCGCCGAAGATGGCGCAGCACTGATCCTCGTGTGGTTCGCCACGCAGTATCCCTATGTGGCGGCTGCGATGGTACTCGTGATGCTCGTCACGATCATGTTCATCGTGCGATGGATTCTGCGCCGGCTCAGAACGTTGACCGGGTCACGCGTCGCGTAGCGCCAGGTTGGGATTCACTCTGGCGGCGCGCCACGCGGGCACCAGGGTGGCGAGGAGAATCGCTGCGGCCACACCCGCAGCCGCGACCAGGAGCGACGCCGGATCCCACGGGTGAACGCCAAGCAGCAACGACCCCAGCCAGTGGTTCGTCCACAGCGCAAGGATGAGCCCCAGGCCGATGCCGACAGCCGCGATGCCGGCACCTTCGGCCAGCACCGTCTGGACCAGTTGCCGCCGCATGGCCCCAAGCGCCGCACGGATGGCCCACTCGCGCGACCGCTGCGCCGTTCGGTACGCCATCACACCGTACACGCCCGTCATCGACAGCAGCAAACCAAGTACGCCGAGTGCGAAGGCCAGGACCGCCATGGCGCGGTATTCACGCGTGGCATAACGGAAGTAGTCATCCATCGCCACCATGCGTCGCGGCTCAAGCTGTGGGTCCACTTCCATCAAGGCCTCGCGGACAGTCGCGGGCTGCACGACCGCACCCAGGCTGGGCAGGATGAGGAATGTGGTCTCACCAGCCGGCGTGTCCCAAAACGACTCGTAGAAGTACGGCTCTGCGGGTTCCCCGATGCCGCTCACGGCCGCGTCCTGGGCAACGCCGACGACGCGGTGCGCGGGCTGATCGGCCCCACCCGGGTGGACGATGGCGCCGACCGCACCTCGCCCCCGGAAGTACCGCTGCGCGAACGCCTCATTCACGACCACTGCCGGCGCGCCGGTGCCGTGCAATTCGTCCTCGGCGAACGGGCGGCCGCTGACGATTCGTGTGCCCATCAGCGCGAAGTAGTTGGCGCTGACGGCATTGCCCTTGATGACCGGAAGGTCATCTTCAGAGGCGTCACGGGTCTCCGGAATCCACATCGCCCTGGCTCGCCCGCCCACTGAGAGCGAGAGGGGCGCACGAATGGCTACGGCCACGTCCGCCACGCCCGGCAGCGCCCGCAGCCTGAGCAGCGCGGCATCACCCATCGTACGCGAGAGTTCGGTGGGCACCCACGCGGTGAGTACCGGACGCCGGGTCAGGCCGAAGTCGCCTTCCCTGGCGGCCCACAGGCTGCGCGCCAGAACGCCCGCGGCTGCGAGCAGGACAAACGCACAGGCCACCTGCGTCACCACGAGCAGGTGGCCGCGGCTCCGGCGATGCAGTTCGGTTGCGCCGCGTCCGGTGATACCGACGAAGTCTGACCGCAGCGTGATCCAGGCCGGGCCGAGCGTGAACAACATCGTCGTAATGATCGCCACTCCCAGGGTTGCGACCACCACCCGTCCGTCGAGCGTGATGAGCATGAAGTCGCGAAAGCCGGGCGCGGGCGTCAGGATCCTGGGAATGGTCCGGATGAGCGCTGTGCCGCTGAGCAGTCCGACCACCGCGCCTCCCGCGCCCATCCACGCGGCTTCAGCCAGCAAGGGCCCGAGCAACTTCCGGCGGGTTGCGCCGAGCGCGACACACACGGCGAGATCCTGTTGACGCGCCATGACGCGTGCCACCTGCAGCAGCGCGACATTGACGCATGTGATGAGCACCACGGCGCCCACAAGAGCCAGCAATGCGATGGCATTTGCGCCGCCGGTCTCGAATCGATACGTGCTCTCGGAGACCACTCGGGTTCGTCGGGCGCCGGTAGGCTCCGGGTGCGCCTGCTCCATGTTGTTCACGGCTTGAAGAATCTCGGTGCTGGCGAGGCTCACAGAGACGCCGGCACGCCTGACGGCAAAGGCCTCCAGCCACCGCGATTTCCTGTCATCGAACTCACGTCGGCCGGCCAGTTGCACCCAGGTGGCTTGCGGCATCCACACGTCGCGATCGTTTGCGGCTTCCAGATCGCGGAACGACGCGGCCAGTACGCCCTGGATCGTGACCGCCACTTCGCCCGTGCCTCCAAGCCGGAGCGTGCGCCCAACCACGGCAGGGTCGCCACCGAACCGGGTCTGCCAGTACTTGTGACCGAGAACCACGACTGGCGCAGTCTCGGGTGCCACGAAGAGCCGGCCGTGGGCCGCGCTCGCGCCGAGCGCCTGAAAGAAGTCATCCGATACGACGTTGACGAGCGCCAGGGCCGGTGTCCCGGAGGGGTCTTCAACGAGCGTGCCCCGGGAGCCCCGCACGACAAGCTGACTGGAAGCCACGGCCCGCTGCAGGTCGAGCACCTCAGGATAGGACCAACGGCCGTGTTGTTCGTTTTCGGAAACCGCGAAGACGCGCAGTAACCGGCTCGCGGCTGGGACACCCGGGGGCCGGAACCACAAGCCGTCCACCACGCTGAGAATTGTGGCCTGCGCCCCAATCGCGAGGCCCAGCGTGAGAATGGCCGCGGCTGTGGCTGCCGGTTGCAACGCCAATCCCCTGAAACCGGCGCGGATGTTGCGAAGCATGAGCCCTCCTGAAGCGTACTTCTATGAATGCAAATTGGGGGCCGCACCGTAAAGTCGGAGTGCGGCGGAAGTGGCGTGATCGATCGCTGTGGGTCCGCGAACACTGGGAGAAAGTCCGCGTCCGGCGGAAAACCCACCCCGCGTACTGTTACCATTCCACCGGTTTCCCGTCTCGAACGTCTTTTTGGAGGTCCAGTCATGAAACGGATGCGCCGCCGCGTCGTTCTCGTTCTTCCCTTGGTGTTTTTGGCTGTTGTGTTCGTGCCCGTTTCGGCACAGAACACCAGCAAACGTGCCATGTCGCTCGACGACATCCTGTCGTTCCGCGCCATGAGCACGGCAAGTCTCTCGCCCGACGGCAAGTGGTTCGCCTATCGTGTGGCGCCGCTCGAAGGCAACAGCGAGGTGATTGTGCGCAGCACATCAGGCGCGCAGGAATGGAAGTTCCCGGCTGGGGAAGGCGCGGGCCCGATGTCGTTCTCTGACGACTCGATGTGGTTTGCGACGTCCACGTCGCTGACCCGGCAGGAGGCCGAGGCGGCTCGCCGCGCGCGGCGGCCGATTCAGACGTCGGCGCTCATCGTGAACCTGTCGAACGGTGAAAAGGTGAGCGTGCCCAAAGTGCGCCGCTTCGCCTTCAACGGTGAAACGGGCGGCTGGATTGCGATGCATCGGTACGGTCCAGACGCCGCCGCTGGCGCAGGTGCGGCGCCAGCGGGCCGTGGCGCGGGCCCTGCGCCGGCCGCCGACGCACCGCGCGACACGCGACCGCGCGGCACAGACATGATCCTCCGTGAACTGAAGACCGGCACTGAGCTGAACGTCGGCAACGTGTTTGAGTTTGGCTTCAACAAGTCCGGCAAATACCTGGCGTTGAACATTGACGCTGCCGACCAGGCGGGCAACGGTCTGCAGATTCGCGACATGTCGGCCGGCACGATCACCTCGCTCGAAACCGACAAGGCGTTTTACGAGCGCATGGCCTGGACGCAGGAAGGCGATGCGATTTCGATGCTCAAGGGCACCGACGACCGCGCCTATCGTGAGCGGCTGTTCTCAGTCATGGGCTTCACGGGCTTTGGCAGCGGAGCCCCGAAAAAAGTGGTGTACGACCCGAAGCAGGACAAGACGTTCCCTGCCGAGATGTCGATCAGCGGCAACCGCGCGCCCACGTGGACCGAAAACCGCGACGCCCTGATCTTCGGCATTGCCGAACTCACGAAGGTGCCGCGTCCAGCGGGCCGCGGCAACGCGGCGCCTGCCGAGGGCGCCGATGCGGCCGAACCGGGTGCTCGCGGCGCAGGCCCGGCCGCGACTCCGGATCCCGACGCCAGGCCCAACCTTGTGGTGTGGCACTACAAAGATCCGCGCCTGCAGTCGGCGCAGCGCGTCCAGGAAAACCAGGACCGCAGCTTCAACTACGTGACGATGTATCGGCCCGGCGAAAACAAAATGATTCGCATTGCCGACGATGAGGTGCCCGACATCCAGATCACGGGGCGTGGCCAGTGGGCCATCGGCACGAGTGATGCCGCGTACGAATTAATGGCCAACCTCAACGGCCAGAGCTTCCGCGACGTCTACGCGATCGATACGAAGACCGGACGCAAGACCGTGGTGAAGAAGAACCTGCGCTGGACCAACACGGCGTCGCCGGACACCACGAAGTACCTCTACTACGAGAACAAGCACTTCCATGTGTTCGACGTGGCCACCGGCGCCACGCGCAACATCACGGAGAAAGTGCCGACGTCGTTCATCAACATTGAAGACGACCACAACATCATCGATCCCCCGACGCAGGCGATGGGCTGGACGTCCGACAACCAGTACATCCTGATCTCGGATCGCTGGGACATCTGGAAGGTGCCGGTGGCTGCAAATGAAGCGGCTGTCAACCTCACGGTCAACGGCAAGAGAGATTCCATTCGCTACCAGGGCCGCGTGCCCGGGATCTACCAGAACGAGCGCGGCATCGATCTGTCCAAGCCGCAGTACTTCTCGGTGATGGGCGAGTGGACCAAGCGCGCCGGCTACGGCATCCTCGAGCCTGGCAAGACCGGCCTCAAGATGCTGCTGTGGGAAGACGCGTCGATCACGGGCCTGCAGAAGGCCGAGAAGGGCGACACCTGGCTCTACCGCAAGGAGACTCCCACGGTGGCGCCACAGGTGTACGTGACGGATGCAACACTGACGGCTGGCCGCAAGATCGTGGACATGGCGCCCGCAGCGGAATCACTGGCGTGGTCGGCTGGCGCCCAGCTCATCGAATTCAAGAACGACAAGGGCGAGCGCCTGCAGGCGTCGCTCTACCTGCCCGCCAACTACGAGAAGGGCAAGTCGTACCCGACGATCGTGTACATCTACGAGCGCCTGACGCAGGGGCACAACCAGTACGGCCGGCCGACGACCAACGGCTTCAGCCGCCAGGCGTACACCAGCAACGGGTACGCGGTGCTGCAGCCCGACATCAAGTACTACATCAACGACCCGGGCATGTCGGCCGCGTGGACGCTGCCGGCGGCCGTCAAGGCGGCGGTGGCGACTGGTGTGGTGGATCCGAAGCGCGTGGGCCTGCACGGCCACTCGTGGGGTGGGTACCAGACGGCGTTCACGATCACGCAGTCGGATGTGTTTGCTGCGGCCATCGCCGGCGCGCCGCTGACCAACATGATCAGCATGTACAGCATCATCTACAAAAACAGCGGCGGCACCAACGGCTCCATCTTCGAGAGCAGCCAGGGCCGCTTCACCACGGGGCCTTGGGCCAACTGGGAAGCGTATACGCGTAACTCGCCTGTGTATCACGCCGCGAAAGTGAAGACGCCGCTCGTGATTCTGCACAACGATCAGGACGGCGCCGTGGACTTCACGCAGGGCGTGGAGTACTTCAACACCCTGCGCCGGCTCGATAAACCAGTGGTCATGCTTGAGTACCCTGGTGAGAACCACGGTCTGGCGCGTCCCGCGAACATGCAGGACTACACGGTGCGCATGAAGGAGTTCTTCGACCACCACCTCAAGGGTGCGCCCGCGCCCGACTGGTGGAAAGACGGCGTGCCGCGCCTCAAGATGCAGGAAAACCTCGACCAGCGGCTGAAGGTGCGCGAGGAAGAGAAAAAGAAAGCGACGGCCGGATCAGGCGGCGGCGGAGGGGACTAGGGGTCCAGGAGTCCCGGGGTCCTGGAGTCCCGGGGGCTTCAGCGTCCCGCGCGAAGGTCGCGTGTGGCCCGGTCACCATCGCCGATGGTGACCGGGACACCCGATGCGACCAGTGCCTTGAGGAACTCCGCGTCGTTCTGCATGCCGGACTCGAAGTCTGTAACCAGGCCCACCACGTAATTACCGGGTGGCAGACTCACCGTATACCGGCCCGCCAGGTTCGCGCGCGTCGTCACCACCCGCCGGGATCCGGGCCGCCAGTGGTCGGGGTCACTGCTGGCCACGATGACGGTGTACTCCGACGCATCGTAGTCGCTCCCTGCCGTGATCAGACCTGACAATTGCGAAGACCTGTCGGACACGAGGACCTGAATGCCCTGGATGTCTTCGTTTCCCGACACATCGAGATAGGTGTCGAGCAGTTCCGCGCCTCCGAGCCGCGCGGACCGCACCGGAAGCGATGCCGAGATGACGTAGCGGCCTGGCGGCACGTCCTGAATGGTGAAGCGTCCGGATGGGTCAACCGGTGTTGTCGGGAGGGCACCCATCACCGGCGGCTCGCCTGGTGCATTCTGAATTCGAACCGTCACGGTGGGTGGGGATGCCTGTTGGCGAGTCATGTCGACCGTCATTTGGCCAGAGACGCTCCGCCCAGGCCGCAGGTCCAGCGTGACTGGAACGGACATGTCGTCGGCCACGGTCACGGTCGTGCGCGCAGTCAACCTGGGCTGCGGTGTGCCGGCCGCCGCGATGCCTGAGGGTGACGGCGTGTTGGATTGAGTGATGAGGCTCGCGACAACAGTGTAGGTCCCCGGCTGAAGGTTCGAAATCGTGAAGCGCCCATCCGGGTTGACTGATGCGCCATTCGTCGATCCGGTGAAAGGTTCGCTGTACGACATGATCTGGACCCGGCTCGGCGCTCCCTGTGCCGCAGGCATGTTGGTGACCATTCCGGTGATCGTCGAAGCACGCAGTGGGCGCACCTGTATGTCGATGCCGGCATGTTCATCGCCGCCCACTACACTCACCCGAGTGCCCGCGTCAGAGCTGATGGCGCTGGGCGCATAGGTCGGCAGGAATCCGGCCGGCTGCGTGATCGTCCGCTGCGCCGGGGCGGGGATGCGCACCATCGCCGGTTGCCCGGCGGTGCCCTGTTGCACCGCACCGCTCGCTACGGCGCGATCGATCTGGGCGGCCTCCTCGAGCGCCATGTCATTCTCGAAGTTCGTTTGCGGCTGGGCCGACACCGCATACGTGCCTGGCTGCAGGCCGTGCATACGATAGACGCCGCGGTCGTCGGTGGTCGTGGAGTTCTGCGCCTGCATACGCGGGCCATTCGCAGACGGCATCATTCGCCAGACCTGCACGCGCGAGTTCACGAGAGGCGCTCCGCTGTCGTCAAAGACCGCACCGGTCACGACACCACCCCGCACCATCTTGATGTCCAGTTCGATTTTTTGCCCGTCAACCACTTCGAACGGTCGCCCAGGGCCCGCCGGCTTGCGCTGACCGGCGGCGCCGTTCAGGTACGAGCGATGCGACACGGTGAGCTGGTATTTGCCGGCCGGGAGGTTGCGGAATACGAAGTTGCCCTGCGCGTCTGTGATGCCCGAACGGCCGGCATTTGTCATCTGGCCGCCGGAGATGTTTGTTGAAACGCCGGACGGCAAGGTCACCGACATGCCGACGGAAACGCCCCCAGACCGCCCCGGCCCGGTGCCGCCAGCGCTTGGAGGCTGCGAGCTCAGCGCCATGCCGAAAGCCGTCATGCCGGACAAATTCAGCCGGGCCTGGGCCACCGGCTGGCCGCTCTGCGCATCCACGATCCGTCCCACAATCGACGCGGTGCCCACGGGCACCTGCCGGGTGTTCGGTTGCGGCGTTGCGTCTCGCTGCTGACTCCGCACGCTCACCCCGGTGCCGACCAGACAGGCAAGCGCGGCGCCACACGTGACAACGCCAGTTCTCAGACGCATCCGAACCTCCCGCAGTGGTTGGACACCGAGTGTAGCCGGAAAGTTGGGCGACCCCATGGCACAATGCCCGCCACCGGACATGAGCGGCCCCACCAGACGCGAGTTTCTCCAATCGGCGCTTGCGGCCTCCACCCTGTTGGCCGCCGGGGGCGCGCTGGCCGGCTGCGGATGGCGCCGAGGGGGCCGTCGTCCCCACATCATCCTCGTCATGTGCGACGACCTCGGATACGGTGACGTCGGATTCACCGGCGCGACGGCCTACACGACGCCCCACATCGATCGCATCGCTCGAGAGGGCATGGTGTTGCGTCAGGCGTACTCTGCCGCGCCGGTGTGTTCACCGACGCGTGTGGCGCTGATGACCGGCCGCTACCCGGCCCGCGATCCTGCCGGCTTGCACGAACCGCTCACCACGCACCCGATCGGACTGACGCCTTCCCCAACGACCTTGCCGCGTCTACTCAGGGACGCAGGCTACCGGACCGCGCTGGTGGGAAAGTGGCACCTTGGCACGGCGCCTGATTACCATCCGCTGGAACACGGCTTCGACGAGTTCTACGGATTCCTCGGAGCCGGCGGCGACTACTTTACGAAAGAAGACTCGGAGTACAGGCGCCCGCTGTTTTTCGACAACCGCGAACCGGTCACCACCGACGGGTACATGACCGACTTGCTCACCGCGCGCGCGGAAAAAATCATCGCGACGCGCTCTGAGGCGCCGCTGTTTCTCAGCCTCCAATACAACGCGCCTCACTGGCCATGGCAAGGCCCTGCCGATCACCGTCGTCCTTCCGTGGACGACTGGAAGGCCGGAGGCTCGCCAGAAGTATTTGCCGCGATGATGCGGAGTCTTGATGACGGCGTGGGCCGGGTGCTGGCGGCGCTTGACGCCGCGGGAATGTCGAATGACACCTTACTCGTGTTCACGAGCGACAACGGCGGCGAGCGGTTTTCGCATATGGGCCCGTTCAGCCACGCAAAGATGACCGTGGGTGAAGGAGGGCTGCGCGTCGCAACCGCCGTGCGCTGGCCTGCGCGGATTGCCGCAGCCAGCCACTCGGATCAGGTTGCGGTGACGATGGATTGGACCGCGACGTTTGCTGCGTTGGCCGCCGCACCGGCTTTGCGGCCGCTCGACGGCATCAGCCTGCTGCCGGCGCTGGGCGGCGCGCCCTCGATACCGCGCACATTGTTCTGGCGCGTGACGCAGCGGCGCCAACAAAAGGCCGTGCGCCACGGTGACCTCAAATACGTGGAAAACGAGGAGGGAGCGCACCTCTTTGATTTGGCGGCGGACCCTGGTGAGCGCACCAACCTGATCGGGGCAAATGCCGACGCCGCCACCGATCTCCGAGGCCGACTGGCCACATGGGAGTCTCAGATGCTGCCGCCCGCGCCGCTCGAAGAGCGCTACCGGTAAGCAATCCTCCACGTAGCGCGGCCTGGGTCTCAAGGCCGCGAACACCCGCGCGCTTGAGGACCAGCGCGCGCTACGAAATGCCGCAGCTAGAAGAAGATGAAGTGCCCGCCGCCTCCGCCGAATCGGGGGTTCACGACGCTATTGAAGATGGAGCCGAAGCTGTAACTGATGCCAAAGCCGAGGTTATAGCTGTGCCCGGTGGCCAGTTGTCGCCGGCGCAGCAACACCTCTTCAGGTGTGGCCCCGCCTTTGCGCAGCGAGATCTGGTCGCGGATGCGATCGTAGCCGCCGTACAGATTGAATGAAAATCCCTTGAACAGGCGAACGTCCGCGCTGGCGTACGTAGAAACGCGATGTCGCGCGGGCTCATTGAGGTGCTGCGAGACGGTGACGCTGGCGTACATGGAGCCCCAGGGCTGGCGCAAGCTGACTTGTGTGGCGAGAGAGTGGTCCGGCACCGTCTCTTTCAACTTGTCGAAGATCGTGGCGTCCTTGTAGTCGTAGTGACTGGCGCCGATGGTGTAAAGCGTAGTCAGGCTCCGTCGGGACGACTCGCTGTAGGGAAAGAAACTGAATTCCAGGCCGGGCGCCACAGTGAAGACGCGGTCGCTGTTCGAGAAACTCGAGTGCGACACGGACGCGCGACCGCCGATGGACCACCTGGGTCCCAGGCTCTTCACGACGAGGGAGTTGACGCTCCAGCTGTCCGATGTGCTTTCAATCTTTCCCCCGTCCTCTTCCCCGAGATCAAACACACTCTTGTTGTAGCTGCCGCTGGTGGAGAGGTTGATCTTCCACGCTTCGGTGGTGCGGTTGGCCGAGAAACTCATGCGGTACGAGCTGAAGTTTGCCGATTCCTCGCCATCGCGATTGCCGCTGAGGTTCGTGCGGAAGACCCAGTAGTTCCAGGGATCCTTCGCCGGCAGGGCAGCTTTCGCCTCGGTGGGTTTCACCCACTGCACGTCGAGCTGGGCACCCGCCGATGAGTCCACCGCATAGGAGGCCACGCCGAGTTTGAAGATGCGGGTGAATTCCTTGCGGCGTTCGTCGCTCGTGGCCGTTTGCGCCGTGTTGAACGTCAGTGTCCGATCGACTTTGTCGAAGCGTCCCAGGCCGATGAATTTCGCGGTCCATGCCGTGCCACCGCCGCCTGTGCTCTGAGTGGTGACCAGCAGGTGAAGGTCCGCAACCGCACGGTCTCGAACATAGTCAACAAACTGAACGTTCTGCCTGAGTGCATCCGTGTCGCACTCATAGCAGTCGACAAAGACCCGGAGTAACTGTGGCTGGGTGGGCGAAGGCTCGGCGGTCTGCGCGCGCGCAGGAATGGCGAGGGCACTGCAGATAAGGCACAGCAGCGCCAGAAGCGTGGATCGGGTTGTCATTGATGGGGATTAGACGCGTACGCCCATCCCCGGTTTGGTAGTGACCGATACCGAACGATTCGGGGTCGGTCTACTGATGGCTAGGCTTCTGCGGCCTTGGTCGCTTTGGTGGCCTTCTTGCGGCGGGTGGCCTTGGCCTTCTCCGGCGCGGGTTCGCTCGAGGGGGCGAGCGCCACCATCGTGGTCACGAACCGCTTGAGGCCGTGGTTGTCGAAGTCGATCACTGTGTGATGCGTGTCGGCATCAGTGACCGTGCCCGGTCCGTAGTTTGGCTGTGACACTCGCGCGCCTTTTGAGTACACCTTCACTGAGGACCTCCGGAAATCGCCTGCTGGGTCGTGCCTGAAAAACGAATGACCCGGTCGCCCATGGCGACCGGGTCCAGAATATGCCGCGTGGTCTTACCAGCGCGGTTCGCGACGACGATTGCCGCCGCCACCAGCGCCGCCGCCGTAGCCGCCGCCACCGCCGCCACCGAACTGGGGCTTCGGACGCGCTTCGTTCACGGCCAGGTTGCGGCCGCCCATCGGCTGCTCGTTGAACTGCTCAATGGCCTTCTGCGCATCCGCATCAGTCGCCATTTCGACGAACGCGAATCCGCGCGCACGGCCCGTGGCGTTGTCACGGACAACATTCACGGTGTCAACGGCACCAGCCTGGCTGAACAAGTCACGAAGCTCGTCTTCGGTGGTGGTGTAGGGGAGATTACCGACGTCCAGTTTACGACCCATGATCGACTCCTGCGCCAAGACGACCCCTGCGGGCCGGGCGCCTCATCAGGCTGAATGCCCGATCAGTTGCTCGCGGAAGAACAGCCGGAACGGACTCCCGTTCCACTTGCGTAGTGCGATCACGTGGGGGTTCTGATACCAGGACTTCCAACGCGGGCATAGCTCGGAGGCCAACCTTCAGCGGAAACCACAGGTTAGCAGGGTACGAGGGAAATCGCAAAGACCCGCCTTGCCCTGCCGCGTAAATGGCGAAATGGCACAAATGTCCGAAATGGCGAAATTCTGGAACCTGCACTCCTGTCATCCTTCTTCTGGTTTCCCCCACGCTGGATCTGACTCCGGGACCCGCCTCCGCCGCTCTGCGGCTACGGCGTGGCAAGCCCCAGGACCCCAGGACCCCGACATCCGTCTCGCCACTCCGATAGGATCATCCTGTGATTTCGTTTTCCAACATTTCCAAGCAGTACGGCAAGCAGCTCCTGTTCGTGGAGGCTAACTTCCAGCTCAATCCCGGGGACAAAGTGGGCCTGGTGGGGCCGAACGGGTCGGGCAAAACCACTCTTTTTCGCATGATTGTGGGCGAAGAGAGCCCGGAAGAGGGCGACGTGACGGTGCCCCGGAAGCTGACCGTCGGGTAAGCTTCCGCCAGGACGTTGAGGAAATGGAGGGCCGGTCGGTCCTTGACGAGGCCATTGCCGGGAGCGGGCGTCTGGGCGACCTCCACCACGAACTCGAGGCCCTCCAGGTGGCCATGGGCGACCCGGCCCGGGCCGACGAGATGGACCGCATCCTGGAGCGTTTTGGCGAGGTGCAGGAAGAATACGACCATCTCGGGGGCTACGGCCTTGAAAGCCAGGCCCGCGAGGTGCTGCACGGCCTGGGGTTCAGCGACAGCCGGATCGACGGCGACGTTGGTGCCTTGTCGGGCGGCTGGAAGATGCGGGTGGCGATGGCGCGAGTCCTGCTCGGCCGCCCGGACGTCCTGCTGATGGACGAGCCCACGAACCACCTCGATATCGAGTCCATCATCTGGCTCGAAAGCTTCCTCAAGTCCATGCCGGGCGCGCTCTTCATGACGTCGCACGACCGCGAATTCATGAACCGCATCGTCTCGCGCGTGGCCGAGATCGATGACGGCGAGATCACGGTGTACGCCGGCAACTACGATTTTTATGAGCGCGAGCGTGCGGTGCGCGATGCCAATCGCGAGGCCGCGTACGCGCGGCAGCAGGCGATGCTGGCGAAGGAGCAGCGATTCATCGATCGTTTCGCTGCGCATGCGGCCAAGGCGGCCCAGGTGCAGAGCCGGGTGAAGGCGCTCGACAAGATCGAGAAACTCGAGTTGCCGAAGAAGCGGAAGGTGGTGGACTTCGACTTCCGCCAGCCGCCACGGTCCGGCGACAAAGTCGTCATGGTCGAGGATCTGCACAAGGCGTACGGCAAGACCGTGGTGGCCGACGGGCTGTCGATGACCATTCAGCGCGGTGAGCGTTGGGCGGTGATGGGCGCGAACGGCGCGGGCAAGACCACACTGTTGCGTATGATCGCCGGCGCGCTCGAGCCCGACTCCGGGCCAGGTGCGTATCGGCGCCAGCGTGCAGATGGGCTACTTCGCGCAGCAGGCGCTGCAGCTCCTCGACCCCGACCGCACCATCTGGGAGCAGGCGCAGTACGACTTTCCGGGCGAGACCGTCGGCGCGTTACGCGGGCTGCTCGGCGCGTTCCAGTTTTCGGGTGACGAAGTCGAGAAGAAGATCCGGTCACTCTCGGGCGGCGAACGGTCCAGGCTCGTGCTGGCGCGCATGCTGATGTATCCGCCGAACCTGCTCGTGCTCGACGAACCGACGAATCACCTCGATCTGGCGACCAAGGACATGCTCATCAAAGCGCTCAAGGACTTTGAGGGCACCATGGTCTTCGTCTCGCACGATCGATCATTCCTGCGCGGCCTGAGCACGCGGGTGCTGGAACTGAGCGGCGCCGTGCCGCACCTGTTTCCGGGGTCGTATGTGGAATACGTTGAGCGCACGGGCCATGAAGCGCCTGGGATCCATTCGTGACACCCGCCACCAGTTCCCCAGTTCCCCAGTTCCTCAGTTCCTCAGTTCCCCATTTCCATGAGCGCGGCAGAGGCGCCGACAAAGCGCAGCCCCTTGTTATGGTCCACGCCCATCATCTTGCCGCGGCCCATGCGCACAAGCGGCATCACCGCGCGGTAGCCGTCGCCCTCGCGCACCATCATGATCCGCAACTCGGCCTGCGTGTCTCCAGCCGGTGTGCGGATGAGCGGGGTGAAAGCCACGCGCCGCTGAAGCACGTACAGATGTCGCTGGTCGTCGGGAATCGCCGCGATGTCCGCGTTGGTCGGACTGAAGATGATGCCGCCGCCGGCGAATGAAAACAGCGGCTTCAGCAGCCATTCATCGCGGTCATCCGGCATCGCCTTCACGTTCGAGAGAAAGTGCGTCTCGGGAACCCACGGGTGTGTGATCCACGGGATTGAGAACTTGCTGATCCGGAAAAACCAGTCGGGGCCGCCGATCCACTCCACGTCCAGATCGTCGCGATAGTCGAACGGCATCGGGGCGCCTGAGCGCTCGAGTTCGTCGGGGATCACCCGGTTGTAGATGCGTACGATTGGCGTGAGCACACCATCGCGCTTGTAGAACAGGCGCCGGCCCTCGCGGATGATCTCGCGCGTATCGAGCGGACGAATGCCCCACGTGTTCTCGGTCACCGTGAAATCAGGCAGCGTCTTCTGCCGCCGCGGCTCGATCTCCATGAGGATGACTGACGCGGGGTCATGTTCACCAACCAGGGTCCTGCGCAGCAACTCCGAATAGGAATCACGGTTCAAGCCGCTCAGGTACGGGGTGAAGATCGGGGAAGAGAGGGGGACGGGTCTCGATCTGTGGCCATAAGACCTCTGAGGTCTGACCTCAGAGGTCATTTCTCCCGCCACAGATCGAGACCCGTCCCCTTCAAGTCCGAGATGCCCGCTCTCTCCCAGATGCCCAAGTGCGGCCTCCGCGAGCAGCATCTGGAACCCGTAGAGCGACGGGAACGCCTGCAGCTCTACCAGTCGGCCTTCGATCGCGCCGGAGTCGGCGCGGACAAGGCCGAAGTCCACTGCACACACGTGGGCAGCGTTTCGCCATTCGCCAGGCGGAAGCGCTCGGGGACCATCGCGTCAGCCGCCGTGCGATACGCGGCGTTGTTGAGCAGTTGCCGCGTCATGACCTGCGCGGCCTCAACCAGGAGTCCAGCAGTGACGATGGGAAGAAGCAGGGTGTTTCTGAGAGCCTGAACTCTATCGGCACGCCCGCGCCGGTGGTGACGGCATCCACAAACGCGCGGTACTGCTCCTCAGTGAATTCCTGATTAAAGCGGTCGCGCGCCCAGGCCAGCATCAGATCAGGAAGCGGCCGTGGTCCATGATCTGTTCGTCATCCACCCAGATGTCGAAGTTGGCGCCCACCACGTCGATGTGTGTGGAGGAATACCAATCGGCTCCGGTGTGCGCGCCGTACGGGTTGCCGAACGCGATGTGGATGCCCGGAAATTTTTCGTCCTGCAGGATGTGGCCGATGATCTCGTGCAGCTGGATGTTCGTGCCGATCGCGAATTCACCCACCCGGTCGCTGTTTTCATCCGTGTGCGTACGCCCAGAAGTCGTCGCGCAGGGCCTGGTTGGATGACTCGGCCGACACCAGCCGGTTCTTCTCGATGCGCACCGTCAGGGGCGTGTCCTTGAGGTTGCCGTAGCGGTCGCACAGCCAGTCGCCGACGACGCCGTCGATGACGAAGGTGCCGTTCACTTCGCCGGGGCTTGTGAAGACCTCGCCGCCGGGCAGGTTGCCCCACTTTTCAGGGGAGATCAGGCCGCTGGTTTTCACCCAGCGATAATCCGGATTGAGGTCCGCCGTGAAGTCACTGCCCGCCGGCGTGGTGGCCCTGACCTTTTTCGCCGACCGCACCTTGCCGATGACCCGCGCGCTGATGTCATCCACCTTGTGGAAGTCGGCCCGCATGCCTTCGAGCATGATCTGCCGGTTGATATTCACCATGTGCGCATGCCGCATGCGTCGTCGATTGACGATGTCGGTCATCTGCATGCGGGAACCAAGCTCGTTGGCCTGCACCCGCGCCGCGAAGATGCTGACCTGGCTGAGCTCCATGTCCGCGGCAATCCGCGGCGGCAGGTCTTTGAGGGGGCGGGCCGCCTCGTCTTCCAATACGAAGAGCGCGTATTCAGCACCAACGTTCGTGATTTCTTCGATCAGGGCGTCTGCGATGTCCCGCGTTTCCCGATCGGTAATGACCGTCACTCGCACATGAGGCTGGACGCTCAGGCAGACCTTGATGGCATTCTCAGCGCCAGGCTGAAGTTCACTCGACATACATCTCCGGCAGTCGAGGATATCACCGGAGCGGGCCGTGTTATGCGCGTTCCAGCACAGACCGAATCGTCCGCCTGAAGCCGGGCAGGACGTGGGACTCAATGGGCGCGTTCGCCCCGGAACGTCACACGCGAGCAGACCGCGCCGTCCTCGGAGGCCAGAACATGGAGCTGCGACTCGTGCTGGTTGTAGCCAGCCAGATTTCCCGAACCCCATAACGGGCAAACCAGCCCACGCGTTCGTCAAGTTCGCCGATTCGCGGACGCGGAGAGAGCACCTCGATGACCAGATCCGGCGCGCCATGAATGCGGTCCGTGACGATATCGCCGCGCGATGCCGAGACGAACAGCAAGTCCGGTTGCAGCACCAGGGCCTGAGCGCGGTCGAAATGCCACGTCGATGGGCGCCACAAACACCTCTCCGGCGTGTGTCTGTTCCGCATGCGCCTGCAGGGCTGTGGCCAGCCGCAACACCACGCGCTGATGGCTCACAGACGGCGCGTCCGCCACGCGCATGACGCCATAAATCAACTCCTGCGGAATCAGCTGTTCTGGGGTGGCAAAGTACTCGGCGATCTTCGACCCTCCTGACCTGGGCGTGGGGTGTTTCCTGATCGTGGTTCACGCGGCAGCGCATACGTTGAGCGTGCCTCCGGCTGCGGCTCGGTCTCAGCCGAAAAAACTCCTTCGATGTGTTCCGTGACGACGACGGTGCCATCGTCGTCGCCGAGAGGTCAAGAAGAAACGGCGGTAGGTTGAAAATTGTTATGACAGGACCCGCCTTCGCCAAGGCTACGGCGAGGCAAGCCCTGGACTCTGGACCCTGGACTCTGGACTCTAAAGTCCGTGTCTCGTTTCCGCGATCGTGTAATTGACGACGGCTTTGAGATCGTGGCCGGACTCTTCGTAGACGCGCAGTTGGCGATCTGCGCCGGTGCCGTTTTCCAGGATCCACCGCACCACGTTCACGGCGTCCTCGATCCCAACTCATCCAGCACATCGTCCACCCAATCGAGGTATTCGAGGAGCAGTTCGCGTTCGGGGACTTCGCGTTCCTTGCCGAAGTCGATGAGCATGCCGTCGATGCCGTGCGCGAGGCGCGCCACTTGTTTTCCATCAGCAGGGCGCGGCTGCAGACGGCGCCAGCTTTGATTCTTGGCGTGCAGGCGGTAGAGCTTGACCATCGTCGCCTGGATGAGCGCCGCGATCGCGATTGTCTCCTCTACGCGCAGAGGGATGTCGCAGATCCGGAATTCGAGCGTGTCGAAGACCGGGTGCGGCCGGACGTCCCACCAGATCTTCTTGGCGTTGTCGATCGATCGAGTCTTGACGAGCAGGGAAACAAAGTTCTCGAAGTCGGCCCAGGAGCTGAAGGTGTCGGGGATGTTGGTGCGCGGAAAACGATCAAAGACTTTGCAGCGAACGACTTCAAACCGGTGTTCATCCCGATCCAGAAGGGCGAATTGCCGAAAGCGCCAGCATGTGCGGCAGGAAATAGCGCACCTCGTTCATCAAATGGATGGGCTTCCTCGCGGTCTTCGATGCCGACGTGGACGTGCAAGCCGAAGATGAGAGTTGGCGCGCGCCACCATCTGCAAGTCCTCCACGACCTGCATGGCGTGTCGTCGGCCGGATAGATGTCCTGCCGCTCCAATCGGCGAACGGATGCGTGGCCGCGGCGACCATCAGCAGGCCGTGTTCGCCGGTCAGGCGGATGATCTGGCGGCGCAGGTCGCGGGTCAGATGGCGCGCCTCGGCCACCGTGCGGTAAACGCCGGTGCCGACCTCGACCACCGACTGGTGCATCTCGGCCTTCACCGCCTCATGCAGCAGCGTCTGGCCGCGGGAGAGGATTTCCGTGCCGATGTGCGACCGGAGATCGCGCGTCTCCGGGTCAATCGTCTGGTATTCCTCCTCGATGCCGAGGGTGAGGCTGGGCTTCATTTGGCCTTCTTGGTCTTTGCCTTGGCGGACGCAGGCGCGGCTCCCGAGGCCGCTGCCGGGCTGGGATTGAGGAAGTCCCAGCGGAACTGGCCGGCGGCAGGGGGCGCTGCGGCCTCGCGCAGGGCGAGGTCCGCCATGGCGTCCAGGATCCAGTCGAAGTTGTCCTCGCCGACCGAGGCGAGGTCCGCGTCGGGCGCGGGGTTGAGGAAATCAATCGCGTAGGGCACGCCACCCTGCACGGCGAACTCGACCGTGTTCATGTCGTAACCCAGGGCGCGGCAGATCGTGAGGCAGTCGCGCGTGAGGCGCTCGCGCATGGCGGCGGGGATGGCCGGGCCGTTCTTCACGTAGCGCTCGGCGTGTGGCCGGCGCGGGTCGTAAGGCATCAGGTGCACCTGCTCCTGCCCGATGACGTAGCAGCGATAGTAGTCCTCGAACTCGATGCCCTGCTGCAAAGTCATGCACAGGTGCCCGTCTGGTCGTAGGCCGCGAAGAATTCCTTGGGCGAGTGGACCTTGAAGACGTTCTTCCAACCGCCGCCGCTGTGGGGTTTGAGCCAGGCGGGAAAACCGATGTAGTCGAAGACGTCCTGCCAGTTCAGCGGGTAGGCCAGATTGCGCAACGAGAGGCCGCTGATGTCCGGCGGATGCTGTTTGTGCGGCAGGAGGACGGTGGGCGGGATGGCGACGCCGAGCTTCGAGGCCAGGGCGGGGTTGAAGAACTTGTCGTCCGCGCTCCACCAGAACGGGTTGTCGATCACCGCGGTGCCGCTCAGCACGCGCGTTCTTCAGGAAGGACCGGTAGAACGGGATGTCCTGCGAAATGCGATCCACGATCGCGGCAGCCGCACGGTTCGGCCATGCGGACGTCGTCAATGTTCACGAACTCGGCCGACACCCCGGGCACACCATGCCATTCGATCCGCTCCACCAGCGCGCCGGCAAACGTCTCTTCCATCCCGAACAACACACCAATCAATCCCGCCATTTTACTAAATCCCTTTCCTTCGGACCCTGGACTCTGGACTCTGGACCCGGGACCGCGTCTACGGCACGTAGACTGCCGCCATTTTCTTCCATTCCGGCCAATCGTGCTCCCGGAACCGTGGACCTATACGCGAAGACTGTTGGGAATGCCGCTCTGGTCCAGGAGCCGCGCGGCCTCTTCAGTGCTGGCCCGGCAGATGTCGTTTTCGCCGGTGACCAGCACCATTTGTTCTGGCGGTGCGGTCCAGGAAACCAGAGTCTTCCAGGTTAGGCAGGAAGAGCGGCGGCGACAGCAGGTAGGCGTCGGTATCGGAATAGCCGTTGGCGGGGAACCGCATGATGTCGAACAACGCCTCCCATGCTGATGCACGACGTAAACACATCCGGATGCCGCAGCGCCATCGTCGGGGGCGTGGTACCCGCCTAAAACTGCAGCCGGTCACCCCTGCGGTGTCGCTTCCCGTTCGTCCTTTGATGAACGGAACCACCTCTCCGGTCAGGTAGCGTTCATATTGCAGAATACCGCTGGATGCGGTCGTGAGGATGGATCGAGTCGGCATAAAAGCTCTCAGCGTCCACACTTGAGACGCAGAACAGCTACGAGGGCCCCTGCGCCAATCTTGTCCGCCAGCGCGTCCACCATGCCCCGGTCTTCGTATTCAGGGAAGGCTCCCACATTGAGGTAGGGAAGACGATCACAGGACGCCCGGCAGCAGCCCAAACGTCAACATTTCATGTCGGTTCGGGTCTCGTGCAAACCACCGGTGAATCTTTCGCGACTCATGTCGCCGATACTACGTCATCTGATGCTGCGTCGACGTTTCCTTCTGAATGGATTTCCGGGCCCCGTCACGTCACCGTGGACGGGGCTGAGGCCGTGTCAGGGTCCCGGGTCCCGGAGTCCCGAGGTCCGGCACCGACGCCGCTCTTGATTTTGCGACAGGCAGAACCTGTTTGACGGCAGAGCGGGCCCATCGTCCCGGCGTGATGACCTGGCGGGTGTGCAAACCGCAGCCCGCCTGGTGGAGGAGGGCCTCCGTTGGTCATCGCAGGCATCGACCATGCCGCAGAGGAAGGATCGCAGAAATAGAGAAGCCCCACACCGAGGGCAACCATTCCGGCGCCAGCCAGACTCGCGCTACGGGCGATTCGTCGTTGAAGAGCTGGTGCCGTTTCTGGGGCCGAATACGGCGTTGACACCCAGGCCGGCCGCCTGGCGATGGGCGGCTCCTCATTGGGCGGTCTGGTGACGGCGGCCATCGCCCAGCGGTATCCACGGCAGCCTTTGGCCGTCTGCTGGTCATGTCTCCGTCACTCTGGTGGGACGAGGCGGTGATGATGACGCGGGTGCGTCGCCAGCCCTTCGCGCCGGCGACGCGGGTCTGGCGCCGTCGGGCTCAAGGAGGGCCGGCAAACCGCGGCCAACGTGCAAATTGCGGCGCCTGCTGTTGGGATCAGCATCGTGCCGGCAACGTAAACGGTGCCGACGATCCGCTCGGCGACCACTCCGAGGATCGCTGGGCGAAGCGACTGCACCTGAGGCGATGGTCTGGCTGTTTGGTTCCTGATCACACCTGCCCAGAAGTGTGCTGTTCCGCACTTCGAGCGCCCGTCGTTCCGCCGTATCCTTGGGCGTTTGGCAGACACTCAGGAGGACAACTATGTCCGGTAGCGAAGGTGAGCGGATGATTCCACATCCACGAAGAGTTTGAGGACGCCATTCAGCGGGGCCTGGCGCGCGCTGGCAAGACGCTTCCGGAACATCCGTGGGGCATGGATCAAGGAACAGCACGTGCGGTGCGACGACGGCCGCGTGACCGAGTATCAGGTCAACTGTGGTGACCTTCGTACTTGATGA
>JADJUS010000010.1 GCA_016716905.1 Acidobacteriota bacterium
CCGGTTGAGGTGTTCCTGAACGCCCCCGAAGCCGCCTACGCGCCGAATACCCCGCCTTCCGGACGATGACCCTCGGGGCACGCTGGCGTTATTTGTGGAAGTCACCGAGATCGAGGAAGCCTACGCACGCCTCGCCCCGCTTGTGCGCGTCGTGATGCCGCTCGAGAAGAAGGGTGCCGGCATGACGGAATTCGCCTTCCTGGACCCCGATGGTACGTCATCACGTTCGCGGAAAGGTCTGCGCCGTAGGGTGATGCTGTAATGGCGAAGCCACAAATGTCCGAAATGGCGAAATGTCTACATTGCTTGAGTGGCCAAATGGCTGAATGTCCCGGAGGTTGAATGATCGAATCCTCTTCGGACTGAGTCATTCAATCATTGCACCCAGGACATTCGACCATTCATCCCAGCAATGGGTGCACAATCGCCCTGCATTGGTTTGTCCGGCATTTCGCCATTTCGGACATTTGTGACATTTCGCCATTACGCGCGGCGCCCAGCCGAAGTCGGAGCTAATCAGTGAGCGCGGTCAATGGATTGACGCGCGACGCACGACGTGCCGGAATGAGCGTCGCCGTCAGCGCAACCACCGTGAGGAGCGCAGCCACGGCGCCGATAACAATGGGGTCCATGGGCGCGACGTCGTAGAGTTGGCTTTTCATGGCCTCGCCCACGAAAGTACGTGCCGGCCAGGCCCACGGCCAGGCCGACGCCGGCGATTTTCAGGCCGTCCTGAAGAACAAGGCTGAAGACTTCGCGTGCGGTGCTGCCAAGCGCCATGCGTATGCCGATTTCGCGGCGGCGATGCGCCACCGATACGCCAGCACCCCATAGACGCCGATGGCAGAGAGGAACAACGCGACGCCGGCAAACGCCAGCGCGAGCAGCATCGGCACGCGACGACCCACGAGCGAGTCGTCCATGCGCTCGACCATGGTGTGAACGCCATAGACGGGCAGTTCAGCGTCAATGGCGGCCACTTTGGCGCGCAGCGAGTTCACCACCGATTCGGGCGCCACACGCGTGCGCATGGCCACGAAGATGCTGCGATCGGGTGACTGCGCGAGTGGGAAGTAATATGCGCCCACCGACGCCCGGCCCGTGGCCAGGCCCCGAATTTCGACGTCTTTGACAACGCCAACCACGTTGAAGAACTCCGTCTTCTCGGTGATCGCGGTCAGGTCTTTCATGTCCTGAGGAAAGTAGAGGCGGCGCCCAACGGGGTCCTGACCCGGCCAGAACCGTGCGGCAAGCCGTTCATCAATGATGGCCACTTTCGCAGACTCCGCCGTGTCGCCGGGTGTGAAGGAGCGGCCTTTGACCAGCGCTGTGTTCATCGCCTCGAAGTACCCCTCGCTCACACGGGTCTGGTTCGGAGAAATGATGGACTCACCAGGTTTCATCATGCCCTTCGGCGAAGATCACGCTGTCGCTGAAGTCGTCGCCGAATGGAATGCTCGATGTGATGCCGGCCTGTTCCACGCCGGCAATGGTGCGGGCGGCCTCAAGAATGCGGCCCGAGGCCACCCGAAGCGCGGTGTCATCGGCATACCCGCCGGTCGGGAAGCTCACGGACGCGGTGATCACACCCTCAGGGCTGAATCCAGGATCGATCCGCAGGACCTTGTCAAAGCTCGATACCAGCAGTCCGGCGGCCACCAGCAAGAGACGCACGCGAGCGCGATCTGCGCTGTGGCCAGACCACGCCGCAGCAAGGTTGGTGCCCCGGCTTACCGTGCCGCCGCGCCCCTCTTCGCGCAACGTGGCATTGACGTTCATGCGGCCGAGCCGCACAACGGGCACCAGACCGATGAGCAGCCCGACGCACAACGTGAGCAGCAGCGCGACCCCGACGCTCACCAGATCCATCCGAATTTCGTGACCACGCAGCCGGGTCAGGGACGCACCAATAGCGTGCCGCGTCGCCAACTCACGGTTGCGCGCACTGGCTCGCACCATCACAAGGTTCGCGATATTAACGACGCCAATCAGCAACACCAGCAGGACGCCGCCCCATAGCAGGTACAACACTGCGCGAAGGTCACGTACCAGGTCCTGCTGAAGGTTGGCGGCCACCGTGAAAGCCTGCGTCCTTCAGAATCTGTTTGAACTGCGGGAACCGCTCATCGTTGGCGGCGTTCAGCGCATCCAGTTGCTGCTGCACCTGTTCGACTGACGCGCCGGGCGCAAGGCGCCCGACCATCCCCAGTTGTTGCTGTGCCGGCCATCGTCAGACTTCTCGCGAGCGGTGAAGACGGCGGGCAGGAAGACGTCGACGTCGTTCCAGAGGAACTTGAAGTCGGCCGGCAACACCCGGCCACGGTCGTGACGTTGCCATTCAGCCGGATCTCACGTCCCACGATGGACGAATCACCCGCGTAACGCCGTTGCCACATGGCGTGGCTGAGCAGGACCCGGCGCGGCGCGCCTTCTGCCTCGTCGTTTTCCGTGAAGAGCGTGCCGATCACGGGCTGCACCTGAAGCATGCGGAAGAACGAGGCCGAGGACACCACGGTCTTCAACCGCTCGGCGCCCTTGTCCGCGCCGAGTGTGGCGCCGCTCTGACGGAAGACCGACTGCACTTCCAGCGCAGGCACAGCCTTGAGCCGATCGAAATAGTCGGGCACTGCGGCGCCCGCGCGCTCGGCTCCTGCATTCGGGTAGCTGTTGTAGACCTGCACCAGGCGATCGGCTTCGGGCACAGGCAGCGGCCGCAGGACCACGGAGCGAACCACGCTGAAGATGGCGGTATTGGCGCCAATACAGAGCGCCAGCGTCAGGAGCGCCGTGACGGTGAAGCTGCGGTCTTTCAGGAGGAGGCGAACCGTGTGGCGCAGGCTGGACATGCATGCGAGGGACGGATTGCCCCGGCCGCGTGTTCCTTATTTCGACAATGGCCTGCCTGTGCCGTGATACCGAATCTGGGTGATCTCGGCCAGCACCGACAGGGCAATTTCGGCAGGAGTCCGGCCGCCCAGGTCCAGGCCAACAGGGGCGTGGATCGCCTGCAGGCGGTCTTCCGCGACGCCTTCGGCACGCAGCATTTCGTTGATCAATACCGTCTTGCGCCGGCTGCCGAGCAGCCCGATGTATCTGGCCGGTGTCGTGACCGCCGCCAGCATGCAATCGGCGTCGAGTTTGTGCCCCCGGGTGGCGATCACAATGAAGCTGTTCCAGCTGTAGCGAATGCCGGCGAGCGTGGCGGGCACGTCCCCCTGCAGGATTGTCGCGTTCGGGAACCGGGACTGGTCGGCGAACTCGGGCCGGTCCTCAACCACGGTCACATCAAAGTCGAGCATGGCCGCCTGACGGGCGATGGCGAGTGCGACGTGGCCGCCACCGGCGATGACAATTCGTGGCCGGCTGGCGATGGCCTCGATGAGCAGATCTTCGGTCTCCGACTTCACGGTGCGAGCCGTACCGTGCGGCAACTGCGCCAGCGCCTCAGCCGTGGCGCGCTGGTCGGCCTCGGCATCGCCGAGCGAACCCAGCCGCGACCCATCGGCCCGCACGGCAATGCGCCCCAGCAATGTCAGTCCGCCCTGAAGTTTGCCGAGGCGTGTCACGACCGCGACTGGCGCTCCCCCGGCTGCGGCGCTGACCATCTCGGGAAGTAGATCGACGCCGTCAAACGCCAGCGCCTGATCGTCGCGCTGCACCAGGATCCACATCGTGCCGCCGCACACGAGTCCGGTGTTCCACGCCAGGTCCTCAGTCAGCTCGTACGCCCTCAGCGAGTGACCGCCGGACTGGAGGATCCCCTGGGCCGTCTCGATCGCATCAGCCTCCACGCACCCGCCGCCGAGTGTGCCTACCGCAGCGCGTATCGACTCGCCATCACCAAGCACCAGCGTGGCCCCCGCCACCTGCGGGTGCTGCCACTCGTGCGCACGACAGTGGCCACCGCAAATCGCCGGCCGGCGGCCCGGCGCTCGGCCATTCGGCCGTAGAGAGAATCCTGCACATCAGGATTCTATCTGGGGTTTCTCGCAGGCCGAGGCTACTTGCTTCGTCCCACGTCCACCTTGGCCGTCATTTTTGCCCGTCCATCTCGGCGACCGCATCGCCCTTGAGCCGGCCATCCACAAGGGTCAGCGTGAACTTGACGAACGGGCCATCCGACTGCGTGTCAAACGTGACCTTCGTGCCCTCGACCTTGCCGCCGATGATGGCCCACTGCCGATCGAGCGACGGCCCCACTGTGCCGGTGAGGACGGCGCCTTTCTGCGTCAGCGTCATGAAGACCACATCATCTTCCTGCTGCCCGTTCACGGTGGCGATGAACGTGCCGTCCCACTTGCCGGTCAGGTCCTGAACGACTGCCGCTTGCAGGATGGGTGAAAGCGCGAGGGCGAGTGCGAGCAAGATGGCGCGTCGGGTCATGTGGGTCTCCTGGACTGGGTAAAAGGGGCGGGGGCCTGCCAACAATACGCAAAAGAGGGCTTCGCGGGTTCACAATGAAGGTGTGGGTATGACCTCTCGCCGTGGCATTCGGCACCTCCGCGCACTGGCCGGACTGCTGGGCGCCGTGACGGCACTCGTGCTGGTGTATTCGACGATTTTCCATCTCTTGATGACCGCCGAAGGGCGCGCCTACAGCTGGTTTACCGGCGTGTACTGGACGGTCCAGACAATGACGACGCTGGGGTACGGCGACCTCACGTTCACACGCGATACGGGGCTCGCGTTTTCGCTGGTCGTCCTCCTGAGCGGTCTGGTCCTGCTCTTTGTGCTGCTGCCCTACACGCTCATTCAGTTCTTCTACTCGCCCTGGCTGGAACGGCAGAATGCCGCCCGTACGCCACGGGACATTCCGCCCGACGTCAGCAATCACGTGATCCTGACGGCCTATGGGCCCGTCGAAGCCATCCTGATCCAGCGCTTTGATCAATACGCCATGCCTTATACGGTGATCGTCCCGGACACCGCACGCGCGCTCGAACTTCATGACCATGGTGTGAACGTGATGATCGGCCATGTCGATGACGCCGACACGTACCGCCGGGCCGGCATCGAACGCGCCGCATTGGTGGCGACCACGCTCGGCGACGCCGTCAATGCCAACGTCGCGCTCACGGTGCGCGAGTGCTCCAGTACCGTCCCGATCGTCGCAACGGCGGCATTTGAGATGTCGGGCGACCTGCTCAAACAGGCCGGTTGCCAGAATGTGATCCAGTTGGGCGAGTTGCTGGGCCGCGCGATGGCCCGCCGGATCACGAGCGATGGAGGGCGGCCCCATGTCATTGGCCAGTTGGATGGCCTGGTGATCGCCGAGGCGGCTGTGGCCGGCACCACCCTGGCGGGCCAGACGATCGGCAATGCCCGTGTGGGCGAGCGCCTTCACGTGAATATCGTCGGCGTGTGGGACAAGGGTGCGTATTCGCCGGGATCCGCCGGCCTCCTGCTCACTCACGACATGACCTTGTTGCTGTCGGGCACCCAGAACGATGTGGACGCGTACGCCCGCGAGTACAGCCACTCGGCCCCACCAACAGTCACCGCGCTCATCGTCGGAGGCGGGCGCGTGGGGAGAGCCACGTCGCGCGCCTTGTCGGCGGCGGGCATCGAGCATCGGGTGGTGGAACGGGAACACGTGAACGTGCCTGACCGGGCGCACTGGGTGTTTGGTGATGCCACGGACCCCGCCGTGCTCGACTCAGCGGGCCTCGACACCGCTTCAAGCGTGGCGATCACCACACACGATGACGACCTGAACGTGTACTGACGCTGTACTGCCGGTCGAAGCGCCCGGACATCAAAATCCTGAGCCGCTCCACGCACCAACAGAACGTAGCCACACTTCGCCTGGCGGGCGCCAACTTCGTGATGTCGTACGTGCCGATGGAGGCCAACGCCATCTTCGATGTCGTGCGTCACGGCAGCGTGTTGTCTCTGGTGGAGGGGCTGGAGGTATTCACGGTGCGCGTGCCGCGGGCACTGACAGGCAAGTCCATCGCCGACTGCAACCTGCGACGCGAGACGGGATGTAACGTGCTGGCGGTGAGAGCGGCCGGCGGCGCGGCGGCGCCCCCCGACATCAACGCGGCTCTTCTCGCCGATTCCGAACTGGTGCTGATCGGCGACCGCGAAGACGAGCGGCGCTTCTTCGAACGCTATGGAAAACGACCTCTGAGGTAACGCCAAGACGACCTCTGAGGTAATTACCGTCGCAAGTTATCGGTAATTACCTCAGAGGTCGTTTTGCTGTCACCTCAGAGGTCGTTTTACACCAGGTCCGCGGGCCGATCGACGTCGCGATGCACGCCGGGATCAGGAACATCGATCGTCAGGAACTCGTCGCGTGAACGCTCCGCACTCAGCGTGGATTCCACCGGGGCCAACAGGATGCGGGAGCGCAGCGTCGCGGAACACGCGATCGGGTGCCCCCGACGGCCGTTAAAACTCGCGCAGGCCGTCAGGCCCGACTCGCTCGCGGCCGCGATTACTGCGGCCACGGTGGCCGGCTGCACGTACGGCATATCACCCGGCAGCAGGACGCAGGCGTCACCCTCCCCGGTCTCGGCGATGCCCGCCTGAATCGACGAGAACATCCCGCGCGACGGATCGGAATTGACGACCACCGAGATCGGCAGACCCGCCAGAACGGCCCGCACCGCGGCTTCCTCGTCCGCAGACACCACCACCACGCAGCGATCGGCACCGCCAGACAACAACGAAGAGACGGTCCGCCGCACCATGGGCTCGCCGTCAACCACCGTCAGGAGCTTGTGAGGCCGCCCCGGGGCTTCTGCGGCGAATCGCGAGCCCTTGCCCGCTGCGGGCACCACCCCAATCGTCGCCATTACCGCGGTGCCTGCGGGACCGTCAGCCGGGGCAACGGACCTGATTGACAAGGCGTAATCACGTCCGGGATGGTACCTGAAATGGCTGGACGACTGAGGACTCGCACATGGTGCGCCACGCTGGCGCTGATCGTGGCATTGGGCGTCTCGGGAGGCATGGGTGCCCAACAAGGCGCCGATCGGTTCTGGGCGCAATGGCGTGGGCCCTTCGCCACGGGTGTGTCCCGCACCGCAACGCCGCCTGTCGAATGGAGCGAAACGAAGAACATCCGTTGGAAGGTGCCGATTGCCGGACGCAGTTCGTCCACTCCGGTGGTCTGGGGCGACCGGATCTTCCTGCTCACGGCGGTCGCGGCCGACCCCGCAACGGTGGCCGGCCTTGCGCCGCGTGGATCGGTCCCCTGTCCCCAGCCCCCACAAATTCATCGTCATGGCCATCGACCGGAAGACCGGCAAGACGGTCTGGGAACGCGTGGCGCGCGAAGAGACGCCCCACGAACGCCATCAGGAAAATGGCACGTGGGCTTCATCGTCGGCCGTGACTGATGGTGAGGTCGTGATCGCCACGTTCGAGTCGCGCGGGCTGCACGCCTACGACATGAACGGCACACGCGTATGGGAGAGGGATCTTGGCGACAAACGCATGCGGAGCCAGTTTGGCGAAGGCAGCACGCCGGCACTGCATGGCCGCTTCCTCGTGTGCGTTTGGGACCATCAGGGCGAGTCATTTATCGTCGCGCTCGACAAACGCACGGGTGCGGAAATCTGGCGGCAGCCACGAAAAGAGATCGACACCTGGGCCACGCCCCTCATCACCACGGTCAACGGCAAGGCGCAGGTCATCACCGGAGCGATGAATCAGATTCAGGCGTACGACCTCGAAACGGGCACGCCGATCTGGAATACCACTGGACTCACGATGAACCCCATTCCGTCGCCGGTGGTCGAGGACGGCCTGGCGATTCTGATGAGCGGCTTCCGGGGCAACAGCCTGAAAGCCATCAAGCTCGCGGACGCGAAGGGTGACATCACGGGCACGCCTGCGGTGGCGTGGACCTACGAGCGCGACACGCCATACGTGCCGTCGCCACTCCTCTATGACGGCGTGCTGTATTTTCTGAAGAGCAACAACGGCATCCTGTCGGTGTTCGACGCGAAGACCGGCAAGCCTCACTACACGTTGCAGCGACTGGACGCCACGCCGAATGTGTTTGCGTCTCCGGTCGGCGCCGCCGGTCGCGTCTACATCGTGGGCCGCGATGGCGCCACGGTGGTTCTGAAACACGGGCCCACCTTCGAGGTGCTCGCTACCAACACACTGGACGATGGGTTTGATGCGTCGCCGGCGCTCGTGGACGGCGAGCTGTTGCTGAAGGGCTATCGGTACCTGTACAGCATTTCCAACCAGTAGGAACGCGCTCCTCGGAGGCCGGACCTTCAGGTCCGGCGGACATGCCGGGTCTAAAGACCCGGCCTCCGAAGGCACGCACAGGCCTCATTGTATGTAGACAATTTGTCTATAGACACGCTACACTGATGGCATGGCTCGACCCGACCCGACTGACTTCCTGCCGCTGAAGACTGATGCGGCCTTTGTGCTCATGGCGCTGGAGGCGCGCGCCCTGCATGGCTACGCAATCATTGGTGATGTGGCCGAACGGTCAGCCGGCGATGTGCAACTCCAGACCGGCGCGCTCTATCGCACGTTGCGCCGCCTCCTGGCCGACGGACTGATCACGGAATGTGATCGCCCCTCCGGCGAATCAAGCGCCGACGAGCGCCGGCGGTACTACCGCACCACCCCGCTCGGCCGCGCCACCCTCGAAGCCGATCTCGCCAGGATGACGCGACTGGTGAAGGCCGCCCAGTCCGCGCGGCACAGAAACCCCCGCCTGGCATGATCCCGCTCCTCTATCGCCTGCTTCTGCGGTTCTATCCGCGCGAGTTTCGGGATCGCTTCGGCGAGGAATTCCTGGACACCGCACGCGCGATGGACCGAGGGGCCGCACGACGCCCCTGGCGCGCCGTGCGTGACGCGGTGTCGACCGCCATGGCGGTCAGGGCGGATCTCCGCCAGGAGCGCGCGGACTCACTCTCTGGGAGGAGCATACGCGTGAATAACCTGTTGACCGACGCCCGCTTCGCACTTCGCGGCCTGCGTCGCGAGCCGCGCTTCTCGTTGTTCGTCGTAGCTACGCTCGCGGTGGCGATCGGCGCAAACGCCACCCTCCTGGGTCTGGCCGATCGACTGATCTTCAGGGGCCCAGAGGCCATTGCGCACCCGGCCGGCGTCATGAGGGTGCAAATTGCGGCGCAGCCTCCCAATCGCCCACCGGTCGCCACATTCACGATGGGACACGTGTTATTCGCCGGGATTCGTGATCGCGCTGGAAACGGCGTGCGCGCCACCAGCTACGCGCTGAATCAGGCGACGCTCGGCCGGGGAGGCAGCGCCCGGCCGCTGCAGTTGGGCTACGCATCACCGGAGTTCTTCGACCTGCTCGGCACCACATCCGCGCGCGGGCGCCTGCTGAACGCAGGCGACGACAACGGCGCCGCGGGCGGCGGCTCGGTCGTCATCAGCTATCCACTGTGGCAGCGTGAATTTGGCGGAGACGCCGGCGTCGTTGGGCAATCGTTGGTCATCGACGACGTCGCGCGCACGGTCGTGGGGGTGACCGCGCGAGGATTTACCGGCGCGGAGCTGGGGCCTGTGGACGCATGGCTGCCCATCAGCATCGTGAACGCCAGGACCACACCGCAGTGGGCCACGGCATGGAACGCGCAATGGCTTCACACGCTCGTGCGGATGCCGAAGGGCATCGGACGCGAACAGGTCGAGGCCGACCTGACGAACGTCCTGCGAAGCAGTTATACGGGTAAGAGCCAGGTGATGCAGATCGCCGAGCTTCGTCTGACCCCGCTCACCGTCTCCAGAGACGGCAATCAGGCCACGGACGCCCGCATCCTGAGCTGGCTCTTTGCCGTTGCCGGACTGGTATTCGTCGTGGCGTGCGCCAACGTGATGAGTCTGCTGTTGGCCCGAGGGGCATCGCGCCGCCGGGAAGTGGGCGTGAGGCTGGCGCTTGGAGCGTCCCGATACGCCGTCGTGAGACAGTTCCTGATTGAGGCCGGCCTGCTCGCCGCGCTTGGCACGGTGGGGGGCTTGGGTCTGGCGGCCCTGCTTGGTGAAACCGCGCGCGTGATGCTGTTCGAATCGGTGGAATGGACCAGCGCCCCGGTGAATGCCCGCATCATCCTCGGCAGCGCGCTCATCGCCGTCGTTGCCACAATCCTCACAGGACTTGTGCCCGCGCTCAGCTCCAGTCGTGTGCAAGTGGCGCCGGCCCTGCGGGGCACGGTCCGCGATGGCGGCATGCGGCGAAGCCGATTCCGCGGCGCGCTCACCATCGTGCAGGCGGCAATTTCAGTGGTGCTGCTTGTGGGCGCCGGACTCTTCGTCCGCAGCTTGTGGAACGCGAGCACGCTCGACCTGGGCGTCGACCCCGACCAGGTCGTCGTGGCGGAGGTGTCGCGGAGCCGGCTCACCGGACCGGCCGAGAGCCCTGCGCGCGCCGCAGAACAGGCCCGGCGCCGAGTGATGCTGCGGCAGTCACTCGATGCCGTTCGGTCGATTCCAGGAGTGGATCACGCCAGCGTGGCCGTGGGCATGCCATTCGGTTTTGCGTTCAACGTGGACGTCGCTCTCCCGGGAAGCGGGCCCATCTCGCCAAACGGGACGAGCATCAGTGCCGTGACGGATGCGTACTTCGACACGGTAGGCACGGCTATCGTCGAAGGGCGAGCCTTTTCACGCGAAGACCGGGAAGGCAGCGCGCCCGTGGCGATTGTGAGCGCTCACCTTGCGCGGCAGCTCTGGCCGAACGGTTCAGCCCTCGGCAATTGTCTCATCGTCGGTGACGCGGCCAGGCCCTGCGCGAGCGTGGTGGGAGTGGCCGCCGATACACATCGTGAACGACTACGGGAAGCCGCCACACCGCATGTGTATCTGCCGGCGGGACAGGAATCCGGGTTCGGCGGTGATGTGCTGTTGGTGCGCGCTGAGCGTGGACTCGATGACGTGGCGAATGCCGTGCGGCGCCGGCTGGCGGACCTGGACAGCACGATCACACTGGTGCGCACTGAAACCCTGCGTGAGCGAATTGATCCCCAGCTGCGATCGTGGCGCCTGGGCGCGTCGGTGTTTGTGTTTGCCGGCATCCTCGCGCTGCTGGTGGCTTCGGCAGGTCTTTATAGCGTCCTGACGTACCTCGTGGCGGCCCGGCGGCACGAGATAGGCGTGCGCCTGGCCCTCGGGGCCTCGGCCGGACATGTCAGCGGCGTCGTGTTTCGGACAAGCCTCGTGCTGGCCCTGATAGGCATCGCAGCGGGAGTGGGAGTGGCTGCGGCGGTGGCTCCCCGCCTTGAGCCGCTGCTATTCGATGTTGCGCCACGGGACCCGCTTGTCTTCATTGCAGTCGCGGGCCTGCTCACGCTGGTGGCCATTGCCACGAGCCTGACGCCGGCCATTCGGGCATCGCGTGTGGACCCGCTAGAGATCCTGCGATCAGACTCGTGACGGGGCCTCGAGGTCCGGCGGACATGCCGGGTCTGAAGACCCGGCCTCCGAAAACCGGATATGCCTTTCTTCGGAGGCCGGGTCTTCAGACCCGGCGGCCTCCGACGTTCACAGGTCGTCTTGCTGCGCGAGAGTGCTGGCGATCGACACCGTCCGATAGATCGCGGTGCCGATGGAACCGACGGCGATCAGGGTGACGGCGGCGGTGAGCACAGTGCCGTCGGGCCAACCCCAACGGGTCGCGACCGCCGAATCGGCGAGGGCCCCCAGGGCGAGCAGGACAAGACGTTCGGCGCGTTGCATAACGCCGCCAGTGCCACTGACGCCCACGGCTTCGCCACGCGCGCGCGTGTAGCTGACGAGCAGCGATCCGCTGATGGCCAGCACGGAGATCGCAGCGCCCCACGGGGTGGTCGACAGATACCAGGTCACGCCCACAAACGAAAACGCCTCGGCGAACCGGTCGAGTGTGGAGTCCATGAACGCGCCATAACGACTGGCCATGCCACGGGCCCGCGCAATGCGACCGTCGAATACGTCCGCCACGCCGCCAAACAGGATCGCCCAACCCGCAAGCGACAAGGCCCCCTGGGCAAACGCGGCACCCGCACCGATGCCGAACGCCACGCCCAGGTAGTTGAAGACGTCGGGTGAAACTTTGGCGCGAACCATCACGCGCTCGATGGGGCCAATCACCCACATCAGCCAATCGCGGACCCAGAACCCGAGCAGAGCCGTGGACGATCGGCGCGCCACGTCGGGGTCCCGCGGACGATTCCGGGAGACAACCGCAAACACCGGCATCGTGGCGACCACGACGACGAGCAGCGTCAACGCAAGGGTATCAATCAGAGTCACGTGGCCTTTGTCGCTGAGGACGATCGCGCAGATAACGGAAGACCCGCGGCCACAGGAAAATGAGCGGCCATCGTTGCTCGCGGGAAGTCAGGACCATCTTTGTGCCGCCACTCCGTTCAATCTTGCGCACAATGTAGTCCAGCCAACCCTCGTAGAGTATGACGTGTTTGAGCAGGCGCACTGTGGCGCGGACCTTGCTCAGGCGAAAGTACCATCCCACGCGCAGGCGATCGATCGCCGAGGCGCGGTCCTGCTGCCGATAGATGGTCGAGGTCTGCGTGGCCTGCGTCGCGGATCCGCGCGTCAGCGCGCCCTGTGCCACCAGGTGGTCGAGCAGCGGCGTGTAGATGGCGCACAGGACGTCACGCTGAGCAGCCACCAGAGTGCGGGCGTGATCACCCAGACTCCGGCCGAATCTCACCCGCCAGTGAGCGCGAGAGCGCTGCCTGGAGAAACTCATCCACGGTGAACGTCTCGGGCAGCGACGGCCGGCTCCAGGTGTAGGTGGCCGCACGGCCTTCGGCAATGGCGTCGCCGATCGCCCTCGCACTCGCAGCATCCCGCGTCCACGTCAGCAAAACGAATTGAAACAGGCGCCCCAGAACAAAATGGTCGCGACGACGGGGTGAGCAGGCGCGGCGGAAGTCGGCGAGGGAAATGACACAACACTTGGCGCGCCGTTGCTGGGCGGGCTCGCCGGCTTCCCCGGCGCGATCGGCCACCGCAAGGATGTTGGGCGCGAGCACATGGGCCAGAGCGGTCGCCACCCTAGGTGAATACGACGTACCCGACAGTGGCCGAGAGCGATCGATAGGCGTCGCCATAGCGGTCAACAACAACGAAAAAGTCGAAGGCGCTGTCGGCCCGCGGCTTGCGCCCTTGCGCGCGGGATCCGTAGTGGATGATGCCCACACAGGAAGGCCCGAACACCTGGGCCAGAAAGGCGGAAAGGGCCTGAGCGTCGGCCTCGACCGCATGATCCAGGCCCCAGCCGAGCGCGGCCGCCAGATCCCGGGAGGGCGGGGTTTCAGACGGCATTGTGAAAGGGCCGGCCGGCGCGCATGTCGTCGAGCGTCTCAATCATTCGATTGCGCAGCGACGCCACAAAATCGGGAATCTCGGATTCCTCCGCCGGCGGCTGGAACGGCCCGATGATCCGCACGCGAATGCGCGTGCCGGCCGCTTTGGTGAAGGTGTCGGCCACGGTGCGAATGTGCCACATGCCGTCACCCACGATGCAATAGACGGGCAGTGGCGCATGCGTGAGGACGAGGCGAAGGCCGCGGATCATGAAGGGGAGAATCGAACCGTCCTTGCTTCGATGGCCCTCGGGGAAGATGAAAAACGAGGCCTCGCCGCGTTTGCAGCGGTCGGCGGCTTCGGCAATCGCATCGAGGTCGGCCCTGAGGCTCTGGCGTGTCTGGGCGATCAGGGGAAACCGGGCCATCCGGATGAAGGGCGAGACGCCCGGGAGGCCCCAGGCGTAGCGGCTCCGGGTGGGAATCAGCATCAGGTAGCCCGTGTTGACCTTGTAGGCGATGAGGGCGTCGAGCACCGACTGGTGGTTCATGATCACCACCCGGTTTTCCGGGCCGATGGCGCCATCAATGGAGATGCGGACCCCGGCGATGATTCGGAGCAGCACCAGAGGCGCGGCGGCCTGAAAGCGGCTCCAGGGGACGAGAAAACGCGCGGACTGGACTGGAAATACCCACGCCAGAGGAATTAGGATAAACCTTTGCACAAATCCCATGAAGAGAACGAGATACGCCAAATAGACCAGTACAAAGACCGCGCTCCTCGTCACACGCCACGCCGCGCGTGCCACACTGAGTAGCCGGGATTCGTTCAGGGTCGTTCGGAGAAGAGACATGGCAAACCAATCGGGCGCGGAAAGCGAGACAGCGGACCAACGAGGTGGCGACACCCCGCAGGCCGTGGCGACGACAGAAACGACTACAGCAATTTTACTATTCATCCAGCGACGACTTGTTCGCCATTTTGGCCCCTACGACGACTGGTGGTACGGCAGCGCACGCAACAGCGGCTATTACCTGTTCTCGCAGCCGATGTCGACGCCCCCTGGCCCCCGCATCAATCTCGAAGAGCAGCTGCACCACGAGACGCTCAAGCTGTTCAACCTGGCATCGTACAACTACCTCGGCTTGTCCACCCACCCCGAAGTCATCGCGGCCGCCCACGCGGCGCTGGACAAGTACGGGCTGGGCGCGGCAGGCTCGCCGATTCTCAGTGGCACGATGGACGTCCACCTGACCCTTGAGAAAGAGCTGGCAGCCTTCAAGCACAAGGAAGCCGCGATGGTCTTCCCGACCGGTTACAGCACAAACGTCGGCCTCCTGTCGGCGCTCATGCGGCCCGGTGACTGGGTGATTCTGGATCAGAACGTCCACGCGAGTATTGTGGACGGCGCGATCCTCGCCAAGGCGCAGGTGAAGTTCTTCCGGCACAACCAGCCGGCCGACCTCGGAGAAGAAGCTGAAGGGCACCACCGGCAAACGCCTGGTCGTGGTGGAGGGCGTGTATTCGATGGACGGCGACATCGCCCGCCTTCCGGAAATGGTGGAGATCTCCAAACGCGCGGGTGCACGCATCCTGATCGACGAAGCGCACTCAAGCTTCGTCTACGGTGCGGAAGGCCGCGGCGTGGTGGAACACTTCGGCCTCGAGGATGAAGTGGACATCCACGTCGGCACCTTCTCAAAGGCGCTCGGCGGCCAGGGTGGCTACGTCGCGGGCTCGCAGAGCCTCTACAACTACCTGATGGGTTTCGCGCGGTCGCGAGTGTTTTCGTGCGCACTGTCACCGGCGGTCACGGCCGGCGTGCTGGCGGCCCTCCGGATCGTGAAACGTGAACCCCAGTTGCGCCAGCGCCTCTGGGAAAACGTGGCGCACTTCCGCAGCCTGCTGGCCACGGCCGGCGTTGATGGCCGAGTCCACGTCGCAGATCATCCCGATCGTGATTCGCAACGATCGGAAGATCCTGGGCATCGCGCAGAAACTGCAGAAGGAAGGGCTGTATCTGCAGCCCATCATCTTCCGGCGGTGGCCAAACACCGGTCGCGGTTCCGGGTGTCGATTTCGGCAAGCCATTCAACGGCGGACCTGGACCGCGCCGCTGCCATCCTGATTAAGGTTCTTCGTGAAGAGGAGATCATCAAGTGAGCGATCTGAAGCCCGGACAGGTGCAATACCTTTACCGCCATGCCATCGGCGGGTTCTTCGAATTCCCCACTGAGAACGCGCGCAAGCTGATCCCGCCTTTCATGTCCCCCGTCGAGCCTCATCACGGCCAGAGCGTGTTGTCGGTCATGGCCTTCGACTTCAGCGGCAGCTCGGTGGGCGAATACGGCGAACTCGTGTTGTCTGTGCCGGTCGCGCCGCGGATTACCGCGGCCAGCCGATGCCACGCGCGGCGTTTTTTCCATTCCTCGTCGGCACCACGACCAAGGCTTCACGTGAACACGCCATCAAGCTGTGGCACCTGCCGCACTTCATGGACGACATCCAGATTGAGTTCAAAGTCGGCGCGCACGAAATCACCGTGGCGGCCGCGCACGGCGGCAGCAAGATCCTGGACATGCGGATCACCGACTACGAATGGGAACCGGTGGAGCACTACTACCAGGCGTTTGAACACGACGCCACCGGCACCTACATGGCCACCATGGCGATGAACGCGCAGTTCAGCGAAAACGAGGAAGAGCGTGGGTCGATCGAGATCTACCCGCACGCCTTCACCGCCGGGCTCAACCCGGACGGCGTGAACAGCACACCGTTTCGCGAGTTGTGGATGCGTGACGGCCGCCAGACCTTCGATCCGCTCCGGACCATCGGCCCAGGCGGGGCCTGATGTCCGAACGAGTCTGCGTCATCGTCAATCCGGCAGCCGGCCGGGGCGAGGCGCCAGGAACTGCCCGGCGTCACGGCCGCATTTGCGACCGTGGGGATCACCGACATTCGCACCACGCAGAAGCGTGAAGACGAACAGGCGATTGCCCGTCGCGCCATCGACGAAGGCGCCACCACCCTGGTGGCGGTCGGCGGTGACGGCACGTGGGGCAATGTGGCCAACGCCATCCTTGCCTCGGGTGCGGGCAATGGCGTGCGACTGGCGCTCGTCGCCGCAGGCACAGGCAACGACTTTGCAAAGACAGCCGGGTGCCCGGCCACTGACGTTGAGGCCACGGCCCGGCTCGTCGCTGAAGGCGCCGAGACCCGCGTGGATGTGGGTCGCATTGAAGATCACTTTTTCCTGAACATCACGGGCTTCGGCTTCGACGTGGCGGTGCTCGAAGATATTCTCTACGGTTCAGTTCTCAGGGCCGCCTGCCTCTGAAACCGACGGCGAATACCGCCAGGCGAAGACCGCCGAACTCGAAATCGCGTGTGTGCTGGCGCACTGCGGCTGGTTGCGCCAGCGCCACCTCGGCGCCGTCACAGGCGCCTCAAGAATGAAGGCCATCAGTTTCGCCGCGCCGATTCCGACGTATCTCGCCACACAAGTCGCCGGCAGACTCTCGGAACGCTGGCTCGTCGGACCTCACGCCTGCACGCGCTACGCCGACGTCGCCACCCCTGATTTGCCCGGCCAGGACTGGGTGCGCATTCGCACCGTGCTCCGGCGGCATCTGCGGCAGCGACCTCGCCATCGTCGCCCTCGGGCGAGTCCGTCCACCTCGCCGTTTTCGAGTTTTCCGTTTGTGATCGGTCACGAAAACGTCGGGGTGATCGAAGCCTGCGGCACGAGCGTGCGTGGTTTTGGCGGCGATCGCGTCACGGTGAATCCACTTCTGTGCTGCGAACCGAGGGGATCACACCATCCTGTGCGGCCTGCGCGGGCAGGCACCATTCTCGCTGCGATCCTTTACCGACGGAGCGATTGCGCCCGGCATGTTCATCGGCACCACGCGGGCGCTCGGCGGCAGTTGGGGCGAGCACTTCGTGGCGCATCAGTCCCAGCTCGTCAGTGTGGCCGACAGGGTGAGCGACACCGCCGCCGTCACTAAGCCCTTTGCGTGTTAATGTGCATGCCGTCCGTGGCGCCATGCGCAGGCCAGGCAGCACGTGCTGGTGATTGGCGCCGGCACCATGGGACTGCTGATGGTGGCCGCGCTC
>JADJUS010000011.1 GCA_016716905.1 Acidobacteriota bacterium
CGTGAGCGCCGCCCACGCCAGCGCCCGAAGCGATCAGGAGGCGTCGCCACCTGCCGGGCAGGCAGCGCGACGATGGTGACGAGGAGGAGGTGAGGACGCCGGCAAGAAGCAGTCTGGGTCGCGCCATGACGCACAGCTTACCCGGCTTTCGGTATTCACGCCCGACATGGTGCCGAGGTTGTTTTCGGCCGCGCGGACGATAGGCGTGAGGGGGCAACCCCAAACGTCCCCGGCCCCGGCGTCGAGTCAGGCCGTCTGACGACGTAGGAGGAAGGGCATAAACGCCTGACGGTGCGGAACGCATGACCTGCGTGGGTTCGGCCACCGATTCCGAGAGCAGTGTCAGGTGATCGGCAGGAACGTGTGGTGGCGCCACATCTCAGCGCCCTATCGTCAATGGCGGTGACACCGGTCTGGGTCACAACGGCCTTCGCGATCTGTCCGGTTGCCACCGGCGAAAGCATGGTCCAACTCAACCCCAAAGGTAATGATCGCGGAGACGCAAGCGTCAGGAACCAGAAGATCCGTCGAGGCGCCGAAACAGGAGGCGTCGGGGGAGGGTGGACTTCGGGAGCAACAGCCGTTGTCTCAGCGCGAACGGATCCGGTAGTCGCGCGAAGCCAGATACTCGGCGATGGCCTTCCACGAATCAGAGGCGATCCCATCTCGCGCAACATCCTACGACCGGTTCTTCAGCCCACGGTCCCGCCCGATTTCCGCGGACGGTCGAGGCGAAGGCTGGAAGCTGCGTCCATCAACTCCGCCCAGGTCAGCACTTCTGCTGGCGCGGCCGTCTGGTATTCTCTGCCGGAATGCCCAGACGAGTCCTTTCCCTGCTTGCCCTTCTGGCGAGCGCCGCCGTGGTGTCCGCACAAGCCGTGCCGCCGCCGGTGACCGCCGCCGATCTGTCCGCACTCCGGTTCCGCACCATCGGCCCGGCAAACATGAGCGGCCGCTTCGTGGACCTCGCGGTCGTCGAGCGCGACCCGTACACGTTTTACGCGGCCAGCGCCACGGGTGGCATCTTCCGCACCACCGACAACGGCGTCACGTTCGCGCCCGTCTTCGAGAAGGAGGCCGTGCACTCGGTTGGCGCCATCGCCGTGAATCAGTCCAACCCCGACATCCTGTGGGTGGGCACGGGTGAACGGGCCAACCGGCAGAGTTCGTCGTGGGGCGACGGTGTTTACAGGTCCACCGACGCGGGCAAAACATGGACACACGTCGGCCTGCGCGATTCACATCACATCGGTCGCATCGTGCTGCACCCGTCAAATCCCGACGTGGCGTTCGTGGCGGCGATGGGCCATCTGTGGGGACCCAATGACGAGCGCGGCCTGTATCGCACCACGGACGGCGGCCGGACGTGGACGCCGGTGCTGCGCGTCAACTACGACACCGGCGTCGTGGACGTGGCGATGGATCCATCCGACCCGCAGATCGCTGTACGCCGCCGCCTATCAGCGCCGGCGCACGGCGTTCGGCTTCGACGGCGGAGGGCCTGGCAGCGGACTGCACAAATCCACGGACGGCGGCGCCACATGGCGCAAGCTGGGCGGCAACGGCCTGCCGGCCGGCGAATACGGACGGATCGGCATTTCGATCTACCGCAAGGATCCGCGCGTGGTCTACGTGTCGATCGAACAGGGCGGCAAGTACAACGCCTCCACCGCGTACATCATCCGCAAGGGCGGCGTATATCGCTCGGACGACAAAGGCGAGCGCTGGACGTTCAAGAGCGACTGGAATCCGCGCCCGATGTACGCCAGCCAGATCCTGGTCGACCCCAACGATGACCAGCGCATCTACATGGTCAACACGTTCAGCTACTCCGACGACGGCGGAGTCACGTTCCGGCCCGCGCGGCAATCGCTGCATGGCGACGACCGCCTGGTCTGGGTGGACTGGCGCGACTCGCGCCACATCATCAAGCTCGACGATGGCGGAATAGGCATTTCGCACGATCGCGGGCAGAAGTGGCTCTACATCCCGTCACTGCCGGTCAGCCAGCTCTACCGGGTCGCGGTGGACAACGCGGTGCCCTACAACATCTACGGCGGCTTCCAGGACAACGGCTGCTGGATGGGACCGAGCGCCACCCATCAGACGACCGGCATCCCTCAACGAAGACTGGAAGCGCCTGTGCGGCGGCGACGGATTCTTTGTGGCGCCCGACCCGGACGATCCGCGACGGGTCTATTCCGCCTCGCAGTTTCTGGGTCTCGCCCGGGGCGATCTGCAACCTGGCACAGCTCCAGCGTCCGTCCCGGAGACCCCACGGGCGCGATTGGCGGCCGGCGCAATTTTGACATCTACGCGCAGAAGCTGCCGGCGCCGGAGCTGGGCAACGCCATGCACCCTGCGAACTGGGACGCGCCGTTCCTGCTTTCGCCGCACGACACGAAGACGATCTATGCCGGCGGCAAGCACCTGTTTCGAAGCCGGGATCAGGGCACGACATGGGAGGACCTGGGCGACATGACGACCGGCGTCGATCGACGGTCGTTGCCAATCATGGAGCGCCTGCCCACCGACGACACACTATCGCTCGATGACGGCGTGCCCTACTGGCCGACGATCTCGGCCCTGGCGGAATCGCCGCGAGTGAAGGGCCTTGTCTACGTGGGGGCCGACGACGGGCGGTTGCGAGTGTCGCGCGACGAGGGGAAGACCTGGGCGAACGTGGACGCGCGAGTGCCGGGCCTGCCCAAGGGCGCCTGGTTCTCGGGCCTCGGAGCCCTCCCGTCACGCGGATGGCACGGTCTACATGGTGGTGGACAATCACCGCAGCGACGACTTCACGAACTACGTCTACCGATCGACGGACTTCGGCCAGACCTGGACGTCAATCGTTGGAGACCTGCCCGCGAAGCGCGTCGCGCGCACGATCAGGAAGACGCGCGGAATCCGGCACTGTTGTATCTGGGCACCGAGTTCGGACTGTTTGTGTCGATCGATGCCGGCGCGCACTGGGTGTCGCTCGGCGCCAACCTGCCGACGCTGGCGATCAACGACCTGCTGGTGCATCCTCGTGAGCAAGATTTGGTGCTGGCTACGCACGGGCGTGGCGTGTGGATTCTCGACGGCGTGAGCGCGCTGCAGGAACTGACGCCGGCGGTGGCTGCGTCAGCGGCGGCGTTGTTCACCCCCAAACCGGCCGCCATGATTCGCTACTCGAGTCTCAAGGCGCACATGGGCGACATGGTGTTTCGCGGCGAGAATCCGGCCGCAGGCGGCGCCATCGACTACTGGATTGGCGGATCGCCCACCGAGGTCGTGCTCACGATTCACGACGCCGCCGGCGCCGAGGTACGCCGCGTGGCCACGACGAAACAGCGCGGGGTGAATCGCGCCACCTGGAATCTCCGGCATGCCGATCTGGCGGCTGGTGGCGCGGCGACGGCCGCTACAACAGATGATGAGGCGCCTGGCGGCGGTCGTATGCAGGGGCCGTGGGTGGCGCCCGGCGACTACACCGTACGCCTGCGCGTGGATGGACAGACCCACGAAAAGACGATGACCGTTCGCGAGGATCCGCGCATCGACATCCCGCTCGACGATCGGCGCGAGTGGCGCGCCGCGCAGACGGCGGCCGGCGAACTCTACACCCGCGCCGTCGCCGTCACCGCGAAACTGGCCACTGCCGCCGCCAGCCCTGCGCTGGCGGAACAGCGGCGGCTGGCGCGAGAGGTGGCCGGCCGGCTCAGTGCGCTCTACAACGAAGTTGATCGGTGGACCGGTCGTCCGACCGCCGACCAACTCTCGAAGCTCGCCCACTATCGCCGCATCGTCGAATCACTGGAGCGGTGATCAGGCCGCTCAAGTGCGCAGCACAATGATTGGATTGACGCGAGACGCGCGGACCGCCGGGATGAGTGCCGCGACAAGGCCGGCCAGCGCGAGCACCCCAACAGCCGCAGCGTAGAGCCACGGATCCTGAGGCTCGACCTGAAAGAGGAATGACGCCACGACCCTGGTGGCCATCGTCGCGACGGCCGTGCCAATGACGATGCCAGCGGCGAGGATGGCGGCGGCTTCCCTGAGCACGCTGTTCCGCACATCCGACGGTTGCGCGCCGAGCGCCATCCGCACGCCGACCTCACGCGCCCGTTGCGCGACGATGTAGGACATCACGCCATAGATGCCGATCGTGGCGATGGCCAGCGCGAGCGCGCCGAAGACCGCGACCAACACAGTATTCCAGACGCCGCGGCTTGAGCAGGTTGTCGAACAGGGCGCTCAACGGCTGGACCGCTCCCACGCGCACGGTTCCGGCCGTCTCCGCCGCCGCCTTGAGTTGCGCGGGAGATGGCGTGGCGCCGCGACGAGTGCGCACAATCAACGCGCCACCCATGCCTGTGGCTGGCCCGACCGGCACAAACACCTCGGGCACGACGTCCACTTCCGGCCCCTTGACGCGTGAACCCCGAACCACGCCGGTGACCGTGCGCACGGTGCCATCGCCGGTCTGCACGGACTGGCCGATCGGATCATCGCCCCCGAAGAATCGCTGAACCGCCAGTTCGCTGATCACGATTGCGCTCTGCCCAACCGCTGCGCGGGTGGCCCCTCCGAACCCATCCCCACGCACCATCGTCATGCCCATCACGTCGAAGTAGTTTGCCGACACAGCTTTGATTTCCACACTGCTTTCCGTGTTGGCGAGCGCCGGGCGGTCAATAACTCGAAGCGCGGTGGCCGCCGAGCCACCCGACAGCGGCGCCCCGCCAGTCCCCATGAACGCGACGGCCTCAATGCCTGAGACGCCCGCCACCGACATTCGCGCGTCTTCCACAACGGCCGACGCCCGCTCTCGCTCGGCGGCCCGCCCTTCGGGCGGCACCGATCGCAGAATCGCGTTGACACGCACCATCGTGAGCGGCTTGTAGTCGAAACCCAGGTCGAGACGCATCACGTTTGCGAAGCTGGCCAGAAACAGCGACGCGCCCACGAGCAGGACGACGGCGAGCGCCACTTCCGCCACCATGATGCCCGTCCGAAGCCGGCGACGGGTCGCGCCGCTCGTGCCGCCTCCGGCGGTCTGCACCAGCGTCGAGGACACATTTGACCGGGAGTGCTGCCACGCCGGCAGCAGCCCGAACACGATTCCAGTGACGATGCTGGTGGACACAGCGACGGCGAGGACACGCGCGTTGATCGCGATTTCCGACAATCTGAACAGGGTCGGAGGCAGCAGCGCCCCGATCGCTTCCACGCTCCACCACGCGGCAAGCACGCCGAGGGCGGCGCCCGTCGCCGACAGCAGCAGGCCTTCGACGAGCAGTCCACGCGTCAACACCCAGCGCGAGGCGCCAAGCGCTGAACGCACCGCGATTTCGCGAGCGCGGGTCGTAGACCGCGCGAGGACGAGATTGGCCACGTTCGCGCACGCGATGAGCAACAGCATGGCGACCGACGCCAACAGCATGCGCATCGCTGGGCCCGCGTCGCCTACCAGCCAGGTGCGCAACGGCATCACGGTGCTGGTACGGTTCTCAAACCAGGCCGGGTAGGCTTGAGCCAGATCCGCGGTCACTGCGGCCATCCCGGCGCGCGCCTCAGGCACCGACACCCCAGGCGCCAGCCGGCCGATCACCGTCAGGAAATAGGCTTTGCCTGGGGCGTTACGGTCGCGGTCCTCACGCAGCGGCACATACGGGTGCCACACAAACTCGACTCCGGCCTGCGGCATCGGATATCCGAAGTCGGGCGCGAACACGCCGACAATCTGCCATGGCCCGTCGGCGGCAGGGATCGTTCTGCCCACCACTCCAGGGTCAGCAGCGAAGCGACGCCGCCAGAGGGCGTCACTGATGATCAGCACCCTGTGGAATCCTTCGCTCTCCTGTTCCGCAGTGAACACCGCGCCCAGCGAGGGTCGCACACGCAGCACTCGCAGCAGGCTGGCGCTGACGCCGCGGACCTCCACGGCCTTGAGTTCCGGGTCGGCTGGTGCGAAAGCGCTGCGGCCGAACGTGCCTAGATCTTCGAAGACCGACTTGGTGCGCGACGTCCAATCGAGGAAGTTCTGTGGCGCCGCCGGACCCGGTCGGCCGGTGGTCCGCGTCACCTCGAGCACACTCACCAGCCGGGATTCGTCCTCGAATGGCAGAGCCTTGAGCACCACCGCGTCCACCACAGAGAACATTGCGGTGGTGGCGCCGATGCCCAGGGTCAGCACGGCCAGGGCTACCAGGGTGAACCCGGGTGCCAGCCAGAGAGCGCGCCACGCGTGTCGCAGGTCAGTCCACATGCGAGTGAGTATGGCCGAAACACCCGGCCGCCTGATGCGTCCACATAATGTGCAACCCACTTCGGCTGGCGGCGAGCTCCCCACTACAGATCAGGCTGTTGGCCGATTCCCAACTCAATTCTTGACGCCCGGTAAGCAGGTGCGAGCGCGGCGCCCAGTCCCACCACCGCAACAATTGCCACGCTGCTGCCCAGAACCATCGGGTTGGCAGCGGCGACCTCGTAGACGTATCCCGCCATTAGCTGTCCCATCCACCACGCAAGGCCGGCGCCGACCACCACACCCGCCGCAACAACCCGTGTGCCCTGTGCGAGCATCAGGCCGAACACGTGTCCGGGTGTGGCGCCCAGACTGAGGCGCACGACCATCTCTCCGTGACGCTGGGCGCCTACAAACGCGAGTACTCCGAATACTCCGGTCCCGGCCAGGAGCAACGAGATGACACCAAACGTACTCATCAGGAACACACCCAGGCGCGACCACACGAGCGAACGAGTGACGACCTCGTCCATCAATTCGAAACGGATGGGAACGTTCGGATCCATCTGCTGAAACACTGCGCGAATCTGTGGAATCAGGAGTTCCGGTTGCGCACCGGCGGTGGTCAGGATGTAGTTCCGGCGCAATGGGGGCCGCTGGGCATCCACGAGGTAGATCGCCGGCTCTGGAAGGTCGTCGAGTCCCGCATAACGCACGTCCTCGACCACGCCGATGATGGCCGCAGTCTGCGGCTCAAACTTGTCACCAACCCGACGGAAGAACAGCCCGGAGAGTCGCTCTCGGAGCGGGTCGGCGTCGGGTGGCAGAAATCGCGAGGCCCAGGTGCGGTTGACGATGACCACGGGATCGGTATCAATGCGGTCGCCCTCAGAGAATGGACGCCCGCGAATCACCTGAATATCCAGCGCACCAAAGAACGCCGGGTTCACGATGCGCGAGCGGCCGTTCGGCCTGAACCGCGGCTCCGTTGGGCGACCCACGATATCGGTGAACGTGGTGGAGTCCCATTCGCGCCCAAGCGGCACGGTTGTGGCCATGCCGACGTGCGTCACACCCAGTGGCGTCAAGCGTTCGGTGATGTCCGATGACCACGCCCTGTTCCGCGCAGGGTCGGCACCATACGGCATGCGCGGCAGCAGCGCCTCAACGAGCAGACGCCCCTGTGCGGCGAATCCCGGGTCAACGGCGAGGAGATTTCGGGCACTGAGCAGGAGCCGGCCCGCGCCGGCCACAAGCATGATCGCAAGTGCCACCTCAGACACGACGAGGATGCCCAGCAGGCGTCGTGTGCGCACGCCGGTCATGCCACTGCGTCCGCCGTGATTGGCCATGCTTGTGACACTGGTGCCGGCAGCGATCAACGCCGGGGCGACACCCACACTGATTCCGGCCAGCATCATGACGACGGCCGCGAAGACGGCCACGGTCGGGTCAAACGTCAGCCCCTCGGCGCGCGGAATGGATGCGCCTCCAACGGCCACGATGACGCGGATGGCCGCATACGCGAGAGGTACACCAATGGCTGCGGCCGCTACGGCAATGACCGTTGACTCGGACAACAACTGCCGGATGAGATGCGATCGCCTGGCGCCGATGGCGATGCGGACCGCCATCTCGCGCGCTCGTGTGGCGCCACGTGCCAACAGCAGATTGGTCACGTTGGCCATGGCGAGCAGCAGGAGCAACGCGGTGGCCGCGAAGGAAATGAGGGTCGTTGGACCAAGATCGCCCAACAGTGCCGAGAGCAGAGGACGGAAGACAAAGACCCGGTTTTTTGCCTGATCGGGATACTTCTGCGCAAGCGAGTCCCACATGGGTCCCAGTACCGCGTGGACCTGTTCGGGTGTTGTGTCAGGCGTGAAGCGCACGTACGCGTCGAACATGTGCGAGATGCTCTCACCAACGAAATCGGCAAACCACAGGTCGGCGTCGGCCGGCGCATCAAAGACGTCAGGGGCCACGCCAACCACCAGCGCCGGGCCATTGGCGAGCTGAATCGTACGTCCGGCAATCTGCGGGTCCGCACCGAAGCCGTTCCTCCAGAGCTCGTTCGACAACACGACGGAGCGCACGGTTCGGTTGGCATGATCCGACGGCTGGAAGGCGCGGCCTGCGGCCATCGGCAGACCGAACAGATCAAAGAACCCTTCCGTGACGCCGGTCGCCACCACCTCGCGGGCCTCGCGACCATCGGCGATCAGGATGTCGTCAACCCGTCGAACAAGCGACGATGCGGTGACCCGATCGGTGGTGCGTCGCATGGAGGAGATTTCCTCGGAGGCGACCATGCCGATGGTGAACCTGCCGTCGGTCATCGCGGTGCGGACTGTGTAGATGTCGTCGGCACCCACGTACGGCAGCGGCCGCAGCATCGTGGCCTGCACGACGGCAAACAGCGCCGTCGGCGCCGCGATTCCAAGGGCCAGCGCGCCCACCGCGGCCGCAAAGAAGGACGGCTGGCGCCGCAGGGACCGGAGCGCGATCTTCAGTTGGAACATGCCGGAAGTGTAGTGCACCCGCCGGCGAGGCCGTAGACGAAAAAATGGGCCGGCACCGTGATGGTGCCGGCCCACAACCAGACTCTTTGCTGCTAGAACACGTAGCTCAACTTCGCGTAGACCACATGCGCCTTGTACGGGCCGTTGTCGGGCTTCATGAAGATGTACACGCTCTGCGGCATGAGCAGACTGCCCTGCGTGAACGCATCCCGGAAGTCATACTTCTCGAACCAGTACCCCATGCTGATCTTCCAGTCCGTGGCCACGTTGTAATCAAGGTTCGCGACGACGGTGGTCAACTCGGTGTCGTCGTAGTCCACGATGTCCGCAGCGCCGCCCTGTCCCGGCAGAATGAGCGTCGTGCGACCCGGCGTGTAAAACGAACCGGCTTCGCGCGCGGTGATGTCCATCAGGCCATCAACCTTCTGGTGCATCGCGTTAAACGACAGTGTCCACTTCTCCGGCACGATCTGGAACACCGCGTTCGCGCCGTAGGTGTCGGTCTTGTCACTGCCCGCGTAGTTGACCAGGTTGTTGAGTGCCGTGCCCGTGAGTGTGGCCCACTGATTCGTGGAACGATCCTTTTCGTACGTGTAGTACGCACCGACAGCGGCCCGGTCGTTCGGAGTGAAATCGACCTCTACTGTATAGGTGTCGTACTTCGCGTCCAGCAGGCCCACCGGGGTGTCCGGAATCTCCGGTGCGCCCGCTGACGTGGCTCGCCGATTCGGCCGGTTGGTGAACTCGACGTGACGCTTCCCGTAGTCGAAGCTCAGGTCGAGGGTGCTGATCGGCGACAGGATCACGGCCACCGAGGCGCGCTTGGTGTCACGCTCGGCCTCGTCAGCCTGGAACCCGTAGAACGTCTCGCCTTCCGCCGTTCGCGAGATGTCCTCGTACTTGGCGCGCAGACTCACCAGATCGCTGCTGCGGTAGATCGCTGCGGCCTGGTACCCGGTGTCTTCGCCCTTGGTGGCCTCGCGATAGGTCCGCGTGATTTTCGTATTGTGGAACACGCCTTCAACCGTGAGGTCGCCGAAGTCGTAGGTGGCGGCCGCGAGCAGACGTTTCGTGTTGGTGTCGTACGGATTCGCGGTCAGATGCCCGTAGGGTGCATCGGCCGCGATGGTCGTGTTCACCCAGGCCCGATCCGGATTCCCCGACGTGTCGCCGGAAATAACCCAGCGGTCGGTCTTGTTGGTGAGGTCATGGGTGCGGTAACTGGCGCGGAGGCCCAGGGCCTTGACGGGGCGCGAGGAGAAGTTCAGGTTCACCGTCGTCGTGTTGATCTTGCCGTTGAGTGACGGCTTCTGGAGCGACGAGACGAGGTTGGCCGGCTGTCCGGTGCCCGTCAGGATCACCGAGTTGATGGTGTACGGGTAGAACGCGGCGTTTTGTGTCCACCGCCCCATCGCGACGTCGCCACTGAGGCGGGTCTGCTTGGCGAACTTCAACAGGAACCCGGCCGAGCCCGTGCTGGCCTCGTTGTCGGGCGCGTTGACAAACAGGGCGCGCGAGGGGCCACCCAGCGTGCTGGTGGAGACCACATCAACCGCCTGGAACGGGTTGTCGATGGTCAGCGTCTCGGCGTTGTTGTCATACAGGTTGCGATTGAACGCCGCGTGCACGTTGCCTCTTGTGAAGTTGTACGCCGCGCGGAAGCCGAAGTCCTGGACCACGTCGTCTGAACGCTCCGGCACCTCGTAGGACGGGTTGACCTGGCTGCGGACGTTGCCGCCGCTCAGTCGGCGATAGCCGGATCTGACCTGGCGCATGTAGGTGACGGCCAGCGCATAGGGCGCGTCGCCGCCGCCGTATGTGAGCTCAGCCGAGCCACGTTTGCGGAGGCCCAGCAGGTCCATCACGTTGGCAGACGCCAGCGTGGGGCCCAGCAGGTTGTCATAAAAATCCACGGTCCGCTTTGCGGTTGGGAGCCGCGTGTCGTTGGCCGTCTGGAGCACCTGGCGCAGAGACGTACTCATCGTCCACACGCCTGGAGCGCTCTCGGAGAACATCGTGCGTCCGTTGTTTCCGATGTTGTGGGGAATCTGGTTGTAGTCGAAGAACAGACCCACCCTGCCCGAGTTCAGCCAGCCGGTGTAACGCTGGTCGGACTGGCGCACGTTAAACGCGTGGAAGTCGAAGAGGAATCCGTCCTTGCGACTGAAGACGTTCGCGTACGGAATCGAGATGCCCTTGGGCACCTCGCGGTACTCGTCGAACTTCGCCGACGAGATGTCTTTGACGCTCAGTGCGCCGAAGACGATCTTGCCGCCGGAGGTCTTGGCGGGCGCCTCTTGCGCCGCCGCGTATGAACCCGCCACGAGAAGCCCCATGGCGATAAGCGCCGTTACTCTCAGTATTTTTTTCATGGGGTTATCTCACGAAGTATGCGCCGGAGGGCGAGTTGGAGCCGTGAATATTCAAGTGGCACTTCGTACACCCGCTCTCAATGAAGCGTGAGTTGACGGTGGGGAAGCCGGTGGGCGCTGCTGGCGGCGCGGAACGTACGCCCGCCTCGGTTGAGAGGTTGTCACCGGACCCGAAGTGACCGGAGCCGCTGATGTGGCAGTTCCAGCACAGATTCGGCATTTTCGAGGTGAGCATCGACTTGTGGTTCGATCCATGCGGCTGGTGACAGGACACGCAGTCTTCACGAACCGGAGCGTGCTCAAACAGGAATGGCCCGCGCTTCTCGGTATGGCACGTGTAACAGAGTTCATTGACCGACTCTGCCTTGATCATCTTCGGGCGCACGCCGTCGTGCGGGTTGTGGCAGCTGGCGCAGCCCATCTTGCCTTCGCGCACGGGATGATGCGACGTCCGGTTCAGTTCGCTCCGTTCGGCTTTGTGACACGTGACGCAGGTCTCCGTGTCCGTCTTGGTCTTGAGCTGGCCCTTGATTGACTTGTAGGCGTGCACGCTGTGGCAGGTGGAGCAGGCCACATCGCGGCGCGCATGCATGCTGCTCAGGAAGCTGGCCTGATTGGCCTTTTCGTGGCAGCTAAGACAGATCGCGTTGCTCTCCTGAGCGTCGAGCTTCTTGAGCGTCGGCACCGGGCCATCCGTCCGGCCGTCGGCCTGCGCCTTCGCGTGTTCACTCGCGTTCGCGTGACAGTTGGCACAACTCTGTGTGAGTTCGCCGTGCTTGCTGTTTTTGAATGCCTCACTGCCGGCCTTGTCATGGCAGGTGGTGCACTGTTCGACATCAATCGGTGTCGAGGCCGCAGCCATCGCCGACTGCTGAGCGACAGGCTGCGGAACTTTCGGCTCCACCGCTGTTTTTTCAACAGTGACGGGGGGGCGATCGCCGCCGAAGTCATCACCACCCTGACGCCAATCGCTCCTACCAACCAGAGACCCAACCCACAAGCCCACAACGCTTTGGGGCCGTTTCTGGGGATGTATCTGCCCATGCCAACCTCCTGCAAACCCTCGGTCCGAATAATTCCGGCGAGTAACCTGCTGCACCTACCCGCAAACACCGTGCCGACGTGGTTATGGGAGCTTCCCAACGGCCGGCGCCGCCAGGCAGGGGTGCCGGATCGCGGCGGGGGGGGGGCAGGACACGGACGGCCGCGTTCAGCGCGGAGGGGTGGTCAGGGGCAGCGCCACACGGCGCCGGACTCCGCCTAGCTAAGAAAGGGGATGTACCCCAGGTAGAGCGTGACGCCGACATGGAGGACGACGATGACGAACATCACGTACACGAGAGGCATGTGGAAGACGTGCCACAAGTTGAACAGCTTCTTCGTCTTTTCCAGGTAGGCGGTCTGACGAATCAGCGCGGCACGATCCGCGATGACATGCACGGCGTCGTGCAGCACATGCTCGTCAAGGCCGGCATGCGCCAACTCGCGCTTGAGCATCACGAACTCCTTGTGCGTGCGCCACTCGCCCGCCAGCAGACCGACAAGTCGCCGGTGCCGGCCCTCAAGCGGGACCAACCGGTCTTCGAACGCCGTCACTTTGGCCAGCAGCGCGGGCGGCAGATCGTCGGCGGCCAGTTGATGGCTCAACGCAGCCGCTCGCGCGTCGAGTTCGTCGTGGGTGAGCTCGATGCCGCGCAGGCTGCGGGGAATACGCACGCGCAGGTAACGCCCCACGAAGCCCGACAGCGTGACCAGGATCATGGACCAGTACGCCACCGAGACCAACCCGTTGAACTTGAACGAAGTGTGGAGCGTGACCAGCACCGGTCCGACAATGCCGCAGAAGATGTGCACTTCGAGCCACGTCTTGATGCTGCCGGCGTTGCGGAGGCGCGCCATCTTCTTGCGCATCGCATACGCCACCGGCACCAGCATAAGGATGAAGCCGGCGACGCCAAAAAGATGGCCGGCCATGCCCGACGGACGCAACATCCGGTACTCGGGACGGTAGTTTCGCAAGGCGATCGGCGTGGCGTAGTACTCCCAGCCGCCAAGTCCCCACAACACGGACACGCCGAGAATCAGAATGGCGGCGGCACTCCACACCAGGACGTGGCCCAGCGCCTCCGATACGGTTGGTTTCATTCAGGCCTATGCATCAACCGTGCAGTCACTTCTAAGTCTCGAGACACACGCCAGAACGTAACCATCTGCACGATCCTGATCATCGAGCATGCTGGATTGGCAGTCTACATCGCCCGACACCACCCGTGTGCGGCACGTGCCGCACACACCGGCACGGCAGAGCGACGGAATCGAAGCGTGACAGGACTCAGCGGCCTCAAGCAGGGTCTGGCCGCCGGAGATGCGGGCCATCACGCCGCTGCGCTCGAACGTGGCTTCATGTGCGCCAGAGGGGGCCGGGGCCGGAGCCGGCGCCGCCGCGCTGGCCCCGGCGGGCGAGAGGCCCGCCGCAGCGGCAACGGAAGGGTTGAACACTTCGAAATGGATCTGGGTGGGAGGCACGCCGAGCGCGGCCAGAAGGCTGGTCATCGCGTCGATCATCGGCGGGGGGCCGCACAAAAAACACGAGGCATGCGCGAGGTCGGGAATCGTCTGGGCGATCAGTGACTCGTTGATGCGCCCCGGCGGTTGCTCGGGCGGTGGCGCCGATCCCGTGATGACCTGGATCACCCGCAGTTGGGGGTGACGATGACCCAGGAACTTCAACTCCTCGCGAAACGCCACGTCCGCCGCCGTCTTGGCCGAATAGAAGAGCGACACCGGACGGGTGGGCTCCGTCTCCACCGCATGGCGCAGCATGCTCATCAGCGGCGTGATCCCGACGCCGCCGGCAATCAGCACCAGCGGACGGTCTTCACCGCCCGGATAAAAGAACGCGCCGGCCGGCGCCATAACCGCCAGCATCGAACCTGGCCGCAGCGTGGCGTGCAAGGTGCCCGACACCAGGCCAACTCGCTTGACAGAAATCCCGAGGAACCCGCGCGAAGCGGGAGCGGAACTGACCGAGTAGCAGCGCACGTGCTCCTTGCCTTCCGCGCGGACCCGCACGGCGATGAACTGCCCCGCGCTGAAGTCAAAGCCCTCGGGGCGACCAATGCGAAAGGTCCGGATATCAGGCGTCTCCTGGATGACGTGAAGGACCGGGCACAGCACAAAATCACGGCTCCGAGTTTTCGGGGCGGGTGTGGTCACCACCGGTCGGGTGACCGCCACCATCGGCCGCGCGGACGGTGGTGGTACCGCACGCGCGGGGGCCGACGAGGATTTCGGCACCAGGACCTCACACGCAAGGAACCAGACGAGGTGCGCACCAAATCCGGTGGCAATGCCGATCACAGTGGGGAGCAGAAACGGTGACGCCGAGAACAACAGTGACACGACGCCCACGAGACTGAATGGCCCCGACATGTGACTGCGATGCACCCGCAGAACGACCAGCGCGAGGTGAATGGTGGTCAGGAACGCGAGGACTGAGGATTCTGGCTGCCAGGACTGCAAGGTGAGAGGACCGAAGCAAGGGTCGATGCCAGATTCGTGAAGGCCCTGGTCTGGTATCGGACTTGCAGCACAGAGGGGTCAGTGGCGAATCAGGTCGTTTCGCCCCTGGAATCGTAAAGAAACTGCCGAACAATTTCACACACGCCGTGTCAAAAACGACAGCAGCCACTATTCCAGCGGCTCCAACATTCTCGAGCGAGATCCTGCGCTTCCGCATGTCGGAGCGCCAGATCCACTGGGCCGTCGCCATCCCGTTCATGGTTTGTTACGTGACCGCGATCGTCTTGATGGCGATCTACAACCCGCATCCCGAACGTCCGTGGCGCCTCGCCTTCTCGTGGACGCACCGGCTATCCGGCCTCGCCCTCTGCGTCCTTCCGCTCTGGGTCATCGTGCGGCACTGGTACGATGTGGCGATCCACATGGCCAACATCCGCGAGGTCTGGCGCTGGACGCTGGCCGACCTCAAGTGGCTGTTGCTCACGGGCCCCGCCACGTTCAGCAAGTCGATCATCCTTCCCGAACAGGGGAAGTTCAACGCAGGCGAAAAACTCAACTTCATGGTGTTGACGGTCACCGTGCCGCTCTATCGGATTGTGCACGGGCCTGATGATCTGGTCGCACCAGTTCGCATTCCCCGCGTGGGTGCTGCATCTGACGATGGCGGCCCTGGCGACCCCCGTGCTGTTCGGACACCTCTTCATGGCGCTGGTCAATCCCGGCACGAGGAAGGGACTGAGTGGCATGATCACGGGATCCGTTGATCGGCACTGGGCCTCGCACCACTACGGACGCTGGTACCGGGAGAACTTCACCGATCCTGCTGCGGCCGCAGGCACACGCGTGGAGACCGCGCCTCACGCGGGAGCAGCAACCGGCGCCGCCCGCCACGACGGAGCGGCCGTCGCGCCGCCTGCCAAGGGCCATGCGCCGTCGGACGGACGGGTCGAGCCTTCAGCCTCGACTGGTTGACAATGGCCCGGCGGGGGCACATCTTGCACTGTGCCCATCCTGCGCAAACCGTACCTGATATTCCTTGCCGACGTCACGCTAGCATCCGACGCCAAGACGGGCTTTGGCCTGCGCGACTGGTGCGGTACAGACGTGATCGGCGAGTGTCGTCTGCCCCAGGGCACTGTATCGCTGGGCCTGCCGATTCTGCGTCCACAGGAAGCAGCCCTGGCCGGCGCGGGGTCGCTGGTCATCGGCGTCGCAGTGGTTGGCGGACAATTGCCTCGCACGTGGCTGCCTCCGCTTGTGGAAGCGCTCGATCATGGCCTCGATGTGGTGAGCGGTATGCACACACGGCTGACGAGCTTCCCTGAACTGGTGGAGGCTGCCGCCCGGGGCGGCGGTCGCCTCGTTGACGTGCGCGCGACTGATCGCGTGCTGCCCACCGGCACCGGCATCAAACGCCCCGGCAAACGTGTGCTCACCGTCGGCACAGACTGCGCGCTGGGGAAAAAATACACCGCGCTCGCGTTAACGCGCGCGCTGCATGCAGCCGGCGCCAGGGCGACCTTCCGCGCGACGGGCCAAACGGGCATCATGATCGCCGGAGACGGCATCGCCGTGGACGCCGTCGTGGCAGACTTCGTGGCCGGCGCGGCGGAACTGCTCTCGCCTGCAAACGACCCCGATCACTGGGATGTGATCGAGGGCCAGGGCGCACTTTTCCATCCGGCGTACGCCGGCGTGACACTCGGACTGATTCACGGTTCGCAGCCCGACGCGATCGTGCTATGTCACGACCCGTCACGACACCATCGAAGACTACCCACACGCATACCTCCCTCGTTGGGCGTCGCCATTGATCGGTACCTGGAAGCCGCGCGACTGACGAACCCCGACGTGCGCTGCGCCGGCATCGCGATCAACTCTTCGTCGCTCGACGAGCGTGAGTGGCTGGCGTACCAATCGAGACTGGCCGCGGAATTCGACCTTCCCATCTGCGACCCCGTGCGCACCGGCGTTGACGCCATCGCGCAGCGACTCCTTCAACCGCGGCGGCCGGAATCTCAATGACGTTGCACGTCGCGCTGGCGCTTGAACGCTGGCCGCTGCTCGAGCCGTTCGAGATTGCGCGCGAGACAATAGCCGACCTTCCGCTGCTCCACCTCACGCTCACGGATGCAGAAGGGCGACAGGGTCGAGCTGAAGCGGCCGGGGTGGACTACGAAGACGAAACACCGGAAGGCATGGCGAGGACCATCCGAGCGGTTGCGCCGGCCCTGCGTGCGGATCTCGATGGCGACGCGCTGGCCGCGCTGCTGCCCTCCGGCGGAGCCCGCAATGCCGTCGACTGCGCACTCTGGGACCTGCGCGCCAAGCAGACAGGGGTTCGGGCCTGGGAGATGGCGGGCTTGCCGCCGCTTCATCCCCTCACCACGG
>JADJUS010000012.1 GCA_016716905.1 Acidobacteriota bacterium
CACGGTCCCACATCCAACGGCAAGCACCCACACTGTCAATTTTCGTAGACCTTCAGGGCGCATCTTTCCCTCCTTCGGGAATCCAGCGTCAACCCTCGAAACACATGGGCTACATCATCTATCGGCCGATCGAGCTTCACGTGATGGCAAAGCTCCTCGACGCCCGACAGCAGCACCAGCACGGCCACACTGATTTGGCCAGTGGAAGAAATTTTATCAAGCCTGAGCCACGCAGCCGGGGCCAGCGGACAGAGCACCAGGGACGCGCGGGCCAGGCGTGTGTGTTACGACGTGAGGCGTCCGAATTTGAACACCCGCGGCCATCGGGCCGGCGTGAAGCACGGCTGCTGCCAGTAGTGGCCATTGGGCGACCAGATGCAATGGGAAGAGCACCGCCACTCCCACCAGGCCTACGGGATTGAACGCCAGGATCCGCCCGCGAATCGAGGCGGGCGCCGCGCGGCGGCGCGGTCTTCAGCTGGCGCGACGGTGGACCATCGGGGGCGTCGGCCGAAGCCCAGAACGCCATAAGCCGCGCGAACCATGCCCGTCTCACCCCACCCACGCCGCCAGCAACGCCACCGGCACCGCCCATGCGGCTGATGGTGATGGCGTTCACAAGTCTCTCCCGCCGAGTCGTGCCGATCATGGCCGGGTCCGCAACGCGCTCCGGAACCGCTCGCGATTCACCACCTGCTCCACGTCCACAACTCGCCAGGCCCCTGCAGTTCGGTGAGCAGGTCGGGAACCAATCGATCCATTGCCGGGCGTAGCAGTCGTGCGGGCTGATGACGAATGTCGCGCTTCGCAATCTCGTCGCGCAGCCGCGCCATCCACTGCGCGCGCGTGAGTGCGCCGGCAGCGGCCAGTCATCCGAGGTGCACGGAATCTTCACAATGCCATTTTCGATCCTCGGCTCCTGGAACCTGAAACTGCTCGCCGACGAAAGGAGCCACTCAAAATTCCAGTAGGCCAGGGTGGTCCAGGAGAGATCGGCGGTAATCTTCGACTGCGGCGGCCGATAACCTTTCACCTGAAGGTCCACCTCGCGGGTGCGTGCCAGTTGCGTGGGGGTCGCCAACCTTGTGGTCGTACGAATGAAAGGCCAGCGCATAGGCCGTCGGCCGCCACAGTGGCCGCCGTGTCGCGAAACAGCAGGCCCAGCACCTGATAGGTGGTGCGCACATCGTGCGCGCGCTCCACGGCGAGCATGCGGTGGAACGCCTCGCGGCACTCGCTCTCGGTCACTTTGGTATCGACGTTCGACTCGATGTCGTGACAGATGCAGATCACCTTGCGACCGGTTGCAGGCGTGTGTAGCGGGCATGGCCGCATGGTTGAGCCGCGCGATCCGGTCGTGGTTGTCCTTCAGAGCCACAACCCAGTATTCGGCACGGTCGATGGCCACCCTGCGGCAGGAATAGTGTTCACCAACCGAGTCATAGATCTGGGTGAACAGTCCCGGATCGATGCGCTTCTTGGTTGCGCCGATGATGTGGTCAGCGGTTGGGGAATGGACGATGTCGAGACCGTGGTCGGCGGCAAAATCCAGGATGGCGTTGAAGAGGATCCGGTACCAGTAGCGAAAGCGCGTGTCGAGCCTGGCGCTGGCGGCCCGCTTCAGGCTGGGGCTGCGATAGATCTGCTGGCAGAGGTCCGACTGCAGATAGGTGACCACGCCGGTGCGGCCTTCGACAAAAAGGCCCGCTGCGGCGATAAGGCCCTTTCTTCCAAACTGCTGGCCGTGCCAGTTGACCGCCGGGTCCGTGAATAACGCGTCGGGAAAGCCGCCCAGCCAGTTGGAATACACGTTGCGCTGGATGTGCTGGCCAGGGCGATCCGCCGGCGTGAGACGCCCCGCTTCTCAAGACACAGGTGTGTATCGGCATAGGGCTTGGGCAGGGCGATCACGTCGTGCGGGAAGTACTCACGCGCGCCCGGAAGCCGCGCTCGGTAAATTGCGCGCGCTCGGCCGCCACCTTCATTTAAGACCTCGGCGCCTCCCGGGCGTCGCCGGCGGCAATCTCGGCCTGAGCCGCATGCACCGGGCGTCCGTACCAGGGCAGGTGAATGGCAAGGACGCGCGCTTTCTCATCGCCTCGAAGCCCGTGTTTCTCCAGAATCCGCTCCAACGTGCGTTTCGCCTGGTCCCGGTCACGAAGTGTCAGGCGCTCGCCGTCGTGATCGCGGTAGTTGTAGAGGCTCGCCGGGACAATGGCCACCGTGGCACCGCGCTCCAGCATCGTCCAGATCAGATCGAAGTCGTCGATACCGGGGTAGTCGCCGAGCGATTCGTCCAGGCCGCCGGCCTCCACGATGGCCGTCTTTCGGAACAGGAAGAAATGTTTCAGGTAACGGGCTCGTTCTTCAAGGGTGGTTCGCTTCTGAAACGTCTCCGAGACTCGGAGGCGCACCAGGGGCCGCTGGCCGGCGTCCGGCCGTCTGCGAGAAACACGGTCAGGCCTGTCGACACGATGTCCACGTGATGCGGCAGACAGCACTCGACCGCCCGCGGGTTGAGCCAATCATCAGATAGCAGAAGGCCGACGCGATCCGCTGAGGCGAGTTGAATACCGTAGTTGATGGCGGCGGCAAAGCCACCTCGCACCGGCTCAGGTTCGATGCGCAGACCCAGGATGCTCGGCAGCGAGTGAGGCGAGGAGCCTGGTGTTCGACTCGCGCGCGCGGGTCGAATGCACCACGATCACCTCGCACGGAACCGTTTGCGCGAGAGCCGACCGCACGCTCTGCTCAAGCCAACTGTCGACCTGATCGAGCAGCGGCACCCACGATTGTCGCGCCAAATCGTTGGGAGGACACCGGAACGGGAGCGTAGCCCATGTGCGTCGCGTGTGCAAAACGACCTCTGAGGTAACGACCTCAGAGGTCGTTTCTGCGAACTGCCTCAATCACCTCACCGCGTGCGCTGCAACCGCGCGAGGCCGCGCGCGGTTTCCACCAGTTCCGCAAACCCCGCCTTGTCGGTGGCGAGCGCGGGCGAGACGGTGATTGCGTTTACGCGGCGCACCAACGCGTCCCAGCGGCCGGCATCAGTCGTGCCCCTGCGCAACATGAGACCAAACTCCGCAACCGCCGCCGCGAACGCGCAGGTGCCGCACCGGGCCACCCGACCGCACCGACTGCTCGATGAGCGCGCTCACGTCTCCATCCGGCTGCTTGTAACGCGCCTTTACGGTCAGCCAGTCGCCGCTGGTGTTGGCCGGGCGGGACGGACGATCGATCACCGCGGGGTTCGCCTGGTACTTCAGCGGGTCCACGCTGGGCCGGCTCTCTGTGTCACCAGCACCCTCCCTCCCACTCCGACCGGCACCACTTCGTACAGCACGGTCACCGTATGGCCGGCGCCCATTTCCCCGCCGTCCTTGCGGTCATTGTTGAAGTCTTTGTCTGCAAGCAACCGGTTCTCGTAGCCGATGAGCCTCCACGACGCGACCATTGCGGGGGTTGAACTCCACCTGGAACTTCACGTCCTTCGCCACGGTCTCGAGCGTGGAATCGGTTTCGTGAAGGAGCACGCGACGCGCCTCCTGCAGCGAATCCAGGTACACGTAGTGGCCGTTGCCCTTGTTGGCCATCTGCTCGAGCGCTGAATCATTCAGGTTGCCCTGGCCGACTCCGAAGATCGAAAGGAACACACCCGACTCGCGCTCGCGCTCGATGAGGCGCACAAGGTCACGCTCGTTGGTTACACCGACATTGGAAGTCGCCATCGGTGGCCAGCATCACGCGATTGACGCCGCCCGGGATGAACGCTTCCCGCGCAAGGCGATACGCGGTGACGATGCCCTGCGCGCCGTTGGTGGATCCGCTCGCGTTCAGGTTCGCGATCGCGCGCTGGATGACGTCGCGTCGACGGACCGGCGTGGACGCGAGCGCCACGCCGCTCGATCCCGCGTAGGTGACGATGGCGAGGCGGTCGTCAGGGTTGAGGAGTCCACAAACAAGCCAAGGGCGGTCCTGAGCATGGGCAGGCGATCGGCCGGCGCCATCGAACCCGACACGTCGATAAGCAGCACGATGCTGCGGCCTTCTCGCGTTTGCGGCGCGGCCGCCCGGGCGCGGGCACCGACGAGCACGAGTTTGTGCGAGGGCGCCCACGGGCAGTCGGCCACTTCAGTGGTCAGCGCCATCGGCCGGCCATTACGTGGCTGCGCGTAGTCGGGATGGAAGTAGTTGAGCAGCTCCTCGACGCGCACGGCATCAGACGGCGGCAACTGGCCCGACGACAGGAATCGGCGCACGTTGGCGTACGACGCGGTGTCCACGTCGGCGCCGAACGTGGAGAGGGGCTGGGTCCTGGTGTCCTGGAACCGGTTGGGATCGATCGGCGCGTAGCGCTCGCGGTCTTCGAAGTAGATCTGCCCGGTCACCACGCGTTCATACATGCGCTGGGGTGCGACGCCGCCGCCACCCGCACGTCCTGCCGCAACGCCACCCGAGATGGGTGTCCTCTGCGACGTCGCGACGGTCGGGTAAGGAGGAGGGCCGGAAGAGACTGCCCCAAGGCGTCCACGGTCTTGGCGGCTGCGGTGACTTCCACCGCTGGCGCCATCACGAGCGGCAGTTTGACCGCCGCGACACCGGCTGCGACTCGGAACTCGCGCACCAGCGTCGGCGCGCTTCGATGCGTGGCCCGCACGCGATAGTCGCCGGGCGCAACATTCTGGAACGTGAATCGCCCTTCGGCGTCGGACGTCGTGCGGCTGACGACGACCGCCTGGCGTTCGAGCGTGATGGACGCACCGGCAAGGGGCGACAGGGCGCCATCAACAACCGTGCCGGTGACGAGCGTTCCGGATGGCTGCGCGCCTGGCGCGGCCACAAGGAACAGGAGAACAAGCGCACACAACGGAAGAACGAAAAGTCGTCGAATCATCACTCACCTCGCCCTTAGAACGAGGTGGGTCAGAAACCTTGCAGCGGTCAGTCGTTGGGAGGTCCGGCGACCCAGGTCAGGCCGGCATCAGAGGTCGAAAATGTCCGGCCGTCTTCGGCCGTGACCACAGCGCGCAGGGCGTCGATGGCCTGGACGGATCTCAGGTGGACCCGATGCGGGAATGCCACCCGCTCGAAAGTGAGACCGTTCCCTGGAGAGAAACACGGCGCCGTCACGGCCGACCAGCCAGCACAGGTTCTGCGACGAGGCCGAACCTGCGGTCAGCACAAACGGCTGGCCGGCAGGAAGACTCGCGACGGTCCAGGTGATGCCGCCATCCACCGACCGTTGCACGCCGGTTCCACCGAGAATCCGCCACCGCGCGGGCTTGAGCACACCACCGCCGCGGCCACCCGCTACGCCACCGGCCATGCCACCGGCGGCCATGCGCGAGGCAGAGGCGAGCGGATCGGGAGCGATGAACTCGATCGTCACGGAGTCCAGACTGACGCGTTCTGCCATCGCGGGGATGGCAAACGTGGTCGGTTTTGTATCCGCTGCGGCCTGCCGCGCGACACCGCCCACCGCGGGCGCAGCCGCCGTGACCTGCACAGGTGGAGGTGGAGGAGCGGCCGTCGGTAGTGGAGCTGGCGGCAACACCACGGGCGGCGGCATCGCCGGAGGCATTGCCGCAGCGGGCGCACCGGCCGCGACCTGGGACGGGAGCGGTGCCGGTCTCGGTGCGGGTTCGGATCGGCGAGCTTCCGCCTGCTTTGATTGGGCGGCTTGACGCGCCCGGTCCGACGCAACTTCGGACGTCGCCGCAGGAGGCGCCACCGGAGCCGGTATCAGGGCCGGCTCCGAAGCTGCGAGGTCGCTCGACGCGACGGTTGCGGCGGGCTCCGGAGCCGACGGCGGCCGGTTCGTCCAGACCACGAGCGTCACTGACGCGGCAACGGCCAGACCTGCGGCACCCAGACGCACCGCGGGGCGCGACCAGAACGGAAGCACCACAGCGGCCTGAGGCTGGCTTCGCACAAACGCCGCCAACACCTCCTGGCAGCGCTCACAGTTGGACAGATGCAGTTCCACCGCTGCCGCTTCAGCGGCCGGCAGGCCGCCGTCGGCCCACGCCGCCAGCGTTTCGGCGTCGACGCAGTGTTCGCGTGTGGCGTCAGTGGTCACTGGGATCCCTCTCATTCTGAACGATCCGGCCAGGGGATCTTGCAAGCATCCCTCCCAGGTCCAAATCCCCGGCATCGTTCATCACGGTGCGCAGGCAATCCGTCAACGCAGGCGCGGCGAACCCATGGGTCTCGCGCATTGACACCTCGACCGCCGCCCGAAGGTCGCGCCGAATGCGCGTCAGGTGCCTCGAGGCGGTGGCTTCGTGTTCACCAAACATCTTGCCGATGGCCGACAGCGTCAGATCCTGGACGTAGTAACAGCCGAGTCGCAATCGATCGCGCGGCTCGAGCCGGGCGATCGCGTCGGCCAACGCCAACCGAACTGCGGCTCGACACCCGGACTCCTCCGGATCCGGCGCGGCTGGTGGCGCCAGCCGGATCGCCCCTGCCCTGCGGCGGGGCATCGTCATCTGGCAGCGGTACCAGGGCGTCGCGTGGCGCGAATGCGATCGACGTGACGCTGCGCAAGCACAGCGCGAAGCCAGGTGGCGAGGCTGCTGCGGCCCTGGAAGTACTTAAAGAGCGACTGGCGCTGGCCGTCGCGCTCGCGCACACCAAAGAGTTCGCCGAACAACGCGTCGGCCAGATCCCGCGCGCCACCAGTAGGGTCAATGGCGTCAGCCGAACGGTACAGGCCTGGTCGGAACTCCCGCACGAACCGCTCCCATGCCGCCTCGTCACCGGCGGCACACGCGGCCGCCAGTGCGACATCGGCCTGATGGTCGGATTCGGGCGCGCCGGAACTCACGTGCGTATTGTGACGCCAGACCCGTCTGTTATAGTCGCGGGCCATGAAGTCTTCCGCGATTGTGCCCGTGCTCTTTGTGTTGTCGCTTGGATTCGCCTCCCCGGCAGTTGCGCAAACCGACAGCCCGCCCTGGTATGCCGGTGTTGGCGTGGGCCGGCTGAACACCGACTTCCGGCCGTACTACACCTACTACGCCGGCGGCACGCCGGACGAGTACCACAATGAGGGGCATGGCCTGGACGTCGAGTTCGTTGCGGGCCGGCGCGTTCACAACTCGAAGCGCTGGTCGCTTGCCCTGCAGGCGAGCGCGGGCATCAATACATTCAAGTGGTCACTTGATATCCCGGCCGAACCGGCGGCGCTTGAGTACTCGCTTCCCTACCGGATGGCGGTCAGCCTGGTGCCGGAACTGCACCTGGGCCGCGTGTCGGTCTACGCCGACATCGGCGGCGGCCTGGGGCGGGTGCATCAGGTGAAGACCACGCCGGATGCGACCGTATCGAGATACGACTACGACGAGATGCGGCCGACGTTGAACATCGGCGGCGGTATCAAAGTCAGCGCCTCCCGCAAGGTCGCGCTGTTCGCGCACGTCGGCCACGTCAGGCACTTCGGTGTTGAATTCGATTCCTTCAGCAATATGACGGGCATGCTCCCGGTGGTGAGCAAGGTGGAGCACGTCACGGACTCCCCACGTGGCACCGGGTTCAGGGTCGGGTTGATCACGCGCTTTTAGGTCACGGTTTATCAGCGCCCGGGGCGCTAGCAGCCCCGGAAGCCGACTTCCCACCAGGCCACCCAGCTGTCGCTCACCGTCGTGGTGATGCGCACACGCTGCGCAGTCTGCATGGTGCCGAACGTCTGGGTGATGAGCTGGTTGTTGGTCGTGATACCGGTCCAGCTGAATGCCGGCGCGCCGTCAGATGTGATGTCGTGGTTGGTGAAACTGACTGCCGGCAACTGGTCCGGCAGGCCGGTCATCACCGAGAACCGCTGCGGTGAGCCAAAGTCCACTTCGAGCCACGCCACCGGCCAATAGCCGGCATTCCAGTTTGTCAGGGGATCCAGGTCGAACGCGAGCGCTGGGACGTAGTCTTCCAGGGCGTTGTTGGCGCTGAACGTCGCGCCCGCGGGCAGGCTGAAGACCCGCGTCGCGTCGCCATGCCTGAGGTGCGCGGGGACCGCGCTACCGGCAACGCTGATGGCGTGGACGCTGCCATCGCCGCTGACGTGGCATACGTCAACCTTCGCCGCCTGGGCCTCGAGGGCGGCCGAAGCGCCGACGGGCGACGGAGCGGAGGGACTGCCAGGCTGAGCACAGGCACCGGCAAACAGGGGCAGGAGAACAACCAGTACGCGCGAGACCTTCATGAAACTCCTTTGTCGAAGCGCCGCGGCCAGCAGCCAATGCTGGCGGGCGGCGGCGGTTGACGTAGTGCGGGCAGTCTAGACGCCGAGGTGATTTGCACGTCAATGCGGCCCTGCGCCTTGACCCGCGCCAGCACCTGCACCCGCGAAACAGGGTGTTCATCCCCGGAGGATGAACACCCTGTTGGCCTGCTGACAACGAACTCAACTGATAGGGAATGTTGAGCGGGCGGCACACGAGGTAATCTTGCCGCTTTCCACACCGCTGATAAGTCCGTTGCGCCTCCAGTTATTGGCCAACTGAGTCACGGCCCGGACAAACGCGCCATGATCGGTGGCTCCTGCTGCAGCCTGGGCAATCAAGTCATTAAACGTTGCGCCATTGGCCAGCGTTTTTTCGGGATTGCCTTTGCCAACCTTGATGGCGGCGGCGCTGACGCCGACGGCGATGGCGCCACCGACGACGTTGACAACTGCCCCCGCCACTGCCAACAGTGACCAGGCAGATGCTGATGGCGACGGCGTGGGCGACGTGTGTGACCCGGATGATGACAACGACGGCGTGAACGACGCCCAGGTCCTCAGGTGATAGATATTGAAATCACGCCCGGATGCAACCGCGCGCCACCATCTACCCGAGCGGGAAACGTGTTGTGGGGATGCGGCGAAAGTGCATGACGGCCCAGACGCTTGTAGCCGATGGCCCCAGAGCCGGGAGAACAATCGGCAAGAGCGCAGCAAACGCCTTCGGGTGCCTACCCAGACCACACCTTCAGCCGCTCACCCCCTTCAGGTGTTTCCCACAGGAGGGCGCCTTGCGAGACAATCGGCGCATGTGGTGGCGCGTCTCCATAAGTGTGCTGGTCGGCCTTGGCCTGGTCACCGGAGAGGTCGCTCCCGCGCCCGTCGCAGCGGCGCCGACGCTCACGATCACACACACGGCCCGCTCGCTGCAGCCCGGCGAGCTCGTCCTGCTGACCATCGTCTCAGACGTGGCGCTCTCGACGCTGGAAGTACGGGCATTTGATCGCACTGAGCGTGTGCAGCCGCTGCCGCCCACGGCCGCGAGACCTCATGCCTGGCGTGCGCTGATCGGTATCGACCTCGACGTTCGGCCCGGCGCCTACCGGGTGTCGGTGTCCGGCGGCAGCGACGCTGGGACAACAATCACCGAGCACACACTGCGGGTCGCCACCAAGGCGTTCCGCACGCGACGGCTCTCGGTGGATCCGGACTTCGTGAATCCGCCGGAGAGTGAAGCGGCGCGCATCACAAGGGGAGACCGCCACGATCGAGGCCGCGTGGGAAGGGGAGCAACGGGCCGGATCCTGCGCCTGGCCTGTCGTTTGTCGCGCCGGTGCCCCACAAGGCCAACTCCGCGTTCGGCACGCGCAGTGTATTTAATGGCGAAGTGCGCAACGCACACAGCGGCGCTGATTTTCTCAGCCCAACCGGCACGCCCATCAAGGCACCCGCGCCAGGCACGGTCGTCCTCGCGGAAGACTTGTACTTCTCTGGCGGCGCGGTCATCGTCGATCACGGTCTGGGTATCGTGTCGCTGTTCGCGCATATGTCGAAGATCGTCGCGACCCCTGGTGCTGATGTGGCGCAGGGCGAGGTGCTGGGTCTGGTGGGGGCCACCGGGCGAGTGACGGGCGCGCATCTGCACTGGACGGTTCGCGTGAATGGAGCGCGCGTAGACCCACTCTCGCTCGTTGCGCTACTGCGAAGGCCGCAATCTCGGCCTTGAGGAGCAGGCCGAGCTACGTACCGGAAACTTCCTCAGTTCCTCAGTTCCCCAGTTCCCCAGTTCCTCAGTTCCTCAGTTCCTAACTTCCCCAGTTCCCCAGTTCCTAATACGGAATCCGCACGGCGGGATCTCCCGCCGGGAAGTCTTTGTATTGCGGGTCACGAGCGGCGCCGACTCCAACTGCGCGGTGGCCCAGATGATCGCTTCGGGGAGCCGCACGCGCGTACGTCGGCGAATCTCGATCGCCCGCCTCGCCACCTGCCGCGTGATCTCAATCACACGAAACTCCCGAAGGAACAGATCGATGACGTCCGCTTCGGCTTCGGATCTCGATCCGATCTGCAGTTCCATCCAGGTGACGATGCTGATGCCGCGGCGGGTGTAGCGATCAAATTCCTGTTGGGCCTCTTCGCGGCCGACGAGGTAGTCGATCAGGATGTTGGTGTCGAAGACCGCTTCGATGTGGGGTCTTCACCCTAGACCCACTCGTTCCGGAGTCGTTCCTGCTGTGCCAGCGCGTCTTCGGTCCGGTCACGCCACAACCCGAACGCCCCTGCGGCACCGGCCTTCGCCTGTTCGGCAAGCATGGCCGTGACGGCGCGCCGGATCGCCTCGGCCCGCGAGACGTTTTCTCTCCGGCAATGGGCATCAAGGTGTGCCAGTTGGTCCTGGGAAGCTCGATAATCGTCCGCATGATGACGTCATCATATCACGTCATCATCAGTTGCGGCCAGGACTCCCGTGGGGCCCGCGTCCATTCGGAAAGACCGATCTGCGTTTCTGAGTGACGAAAGTCTTCGTGTAATATCGCGCCAATGCCTCCGAGTGACGTGCCGCTGCCCACCTCAAGCGAACTCGAGATCCTGCGCGTGATCTGGAAGCGCGGCCCCAGCACCGTGCGCGAGGTCTACAAAACGCTCGAGCAGGAACGGGAGATCGGGTACTCCACCGTCCTGAAGTTCATGCAGATCATGACCGAGAAGGGGTCACTCGTCAGGGACGAAACGGTGCGACCGCAGGTCTACCGTACCGCCAGGCCCGAACGTCAAATCCAGCAGGGCATCGTGCGCGACCTGGTGAGCCGGGCCTTCGGGGGCTCATCGGCCAGCCTGGCGATGCAGGCACTCTCCGACAAGAAGGCGTCGCCAGATGAGCGCCGGCAGATTCGCGAGTTGCTCGACGCGATGGATGACCGCGCAAAGGAGAAGAAACCGCGATGAACCTCACCACGCCGTGAATTGGACGCGAATGGCGTCGGGCGCAACAACTCCAGCGGCTCGACCTCGACGACGCTGGTGAGCCATCCAGTCCGTAGTAGCCGAACTGCGCTCGCATCTCGCTGCGAACCAACGTCGATGTGCACCGTTCGAGCCGCGCCACCGTGCCGATGGTGCTCGGCTGGTTGCGGCCGGTCATTCTTCTGCCCATCGGCACCGCAGCCTCGCTCGCGCCGCGACAGTTGCGCGCAGTCATTGCTCACGAATTGGCGCACGTGCGCCGGCGCGACTACCTCGCGAACCTCATCCAGATGGCAGCCGAGGCGGCGCTCTTTCACCATCCGGCGGCCCATTGGGTCTCCCGCCGCATCCGCACCGAGCGCGAATACTGCTGCGACGACGTGGCCGTCAGCGTTGGGGCGGACCCGGCCGACTACGCTCGCGCGCTTGCGGCACTCGACGATGCCAGGGACGATTGCCGAATGGCCGTTGCGGCGGCATCGGGCACACTTCTCGATCGCATCCAACGCATCGTGGGCCAGCCGCGGCCGATGCTGACGCCGATGCGCGGTATCGCCGCGCTCCTGGCTGCCTCACTGATCGCAGCGGTCGTGCTGACGGTGACCAGTGTGGTGCCGCCGGGCCTGCCTCTGGACGTCAAGATGCGATCCAGGTGGGCCGGTCCGGGCGGGCCGCCTCCGGCGGGAGCGATAAACCTGCCGAGAACGCCGCAGGGGTAGCCAGACGTACGTAGGGCGCGCTGGGTCTCAAGCGCGCCGTGATTCGCGGCCTTGAGACCCAGGCCGCGCTACGAAGACAAGTCGCGCGCTACGAAGGCTCCCACCGTACGTAGCTCGGCCTGTTCCTCAAGGCCGAGGGGACGTTCTACTCTTCCCACAGCGGTTTGCCGGTGGCGTCGCGAAGCGTCAGGGTCTTCGCGCCGACCTTCACCGTGCGCGGCTGCATCGCCGGACTGCTGTTGTAGCGGTAGCCGGTGAGCCCAACCACTTGAACGGTGGCACCCTTGGTGAACGCCACTCCCTGCTTCAGCACCCAGGCCTCGGGACCGAGGATCACGCCCAGCGGCGCGGCATTCACTGTGAGCATCAGGATGACTCGCGTCCCATCGGGCACCTCGATCGTCTCGGTTCCGGTGACCGTGCCTGAGACCGTGACCTCCTTCGATGGGTCGTAGGGCGGCGGGCCGCCCTGCCGGCGCTCTTGCGCACCGAGTGTTGAAGTCACCATAAGAGCAAGCGCAAGGAAAAACGACCTCTGAGGTCGTTTTAGGTACCAACCAGCGGAAACGACCTCAGAGGTCTTACGAGCTTTCAGCATGTGTATTCTCCAGTTCAATGAGCGTCAGTCGTGACGAAGCGCGGCGAGGGCGCTGACGCGAGTCGCTCTCCACGCGGGAATGAGGACGGCGACGAGACCAATGGCCGAAAGCAGCAGGGCCACGGTCACGAGAGCCACCGGGTCTGCGGGCGTCACTTCGTGCAGAAGCCCTGTGAGTGACTGGGCCAGCCACATCGCGGCCAACAGGCCGGTGGCCAGCCCAACGAACACCACCAGGACACCCTCTCGGACGATCACACGAAGGACCTGCGCAGACGTCGCCCCAAGCGCCATGTGCACGCCGATCTCGCGAGTGCGACGGCTGGCGCTGTACGCCATGACGCCGTATACGCCGACAGCCGCCATCACCAGGGCGACCAGAGCGAAGAGCCCGAGTGCAGTGGCGCTGAACCTTGGCCCGGACACGAGGCCGGCCACCTCATCGTCCAGCGTTCGAACATTGAAGACGGGCATTTCGGGGTCGAGCGACGACACCATCGCGCGCACCTGACCAGCCTGTGCGGCGGCGCCGGCGCTGCGGAACACGAGTGTCACTGTGGCCATCCACGACAACACGTCCTTCGATTGACGCAGCGGGATGTACGCGCCCGGGTCCGAGGTGGCGCCCTGCGCGGCTTGACCCGCAGGCAGCACATCGCCCACTACGCCAATGACGCGGCGGCTGCCCGACTCCGAATAGAGCATCGCGCCAATTGGGTCGCGTTCAGGAAAGTGGAGTCGCGCCAGGCGTTGCGACAACACCATCACCAACTCAGACCCTTCGGTGTCTTTGTCAGTGAACGTCCGGCCCGAGAGCAGCTGAAGGCCGGCGGCCTCCAGGAATCCCGCGCTCACCATGCGCACTTCCGCGACCTGCAGTGTGAACGGATCCGCGAACATCGAGGGGCCGGTCGGGTCATACGCAAAGCGGCCAGTCGGCTGGCGATTCGGCATGGCGGTGGTCAAGCCAGCGTGGCTCACGCCTTGAAGGCCCCGCGCCCGTTCGAGCAGTCGTTCGTGGAAGGCCAGGCGCGCCTCGGGTCCCGGATAACGTGCGAGCGGAAGGGTGACCTGGACCGCGAGGGCGTTGCGCGAGTCGAAGCCCTGATCCACCAGCACCAGGCTGACGAACGAGCGAAGCAACAGACCGGCGCCCACGAGCAGCACGACAGTCAGCGCGAGTTCTGCGGCGGCCAACGCGTTCAGTTTCCGGCGGGCCACCACCACCGGGACGAGGCTCGATTCGGTCGCCGCCCGCGCGAGGGTACGGATGCCGTCGAGGGTGATGACCCGGCCTGCCGACAACACTCCGAACGCGACACTGGCCACCACCACCAGCAGCGCCGTGAAGCTGAGCACAAGCGGATCGAGGCCGGCCTCCTCGAGCCGCGGCAAATCGGGTGGCGCAATCTGGACAAGCGCCACCAGTGCCAGTTTGCCGGCGATGAGTCCAGCCAGTCCGCCGAGTACCGCCAGGGTTGTGCCCTCAACGAAGAGTTGCCGCACCAGTCGGCCGCGTCCTGCGCCGAGGGCGAGCCGGATCGAAAACTCGCGCGCGCGGCTCGCGCCTCGGGTCAGCAGGAGCAGTGCGATATTCACGGTCGCTATGACCGAGACGAGGGCGACCGCGGCCAAAAGCACCCACAACACACGTCCGTACTTGCCCACCATCTGATCCTGCAGGGTGCGAGCCAACAGCGTGGACTGGACTCTCGGGTCTCCGCCATCGGTCAGGTGGCGCATGCCCTCGGTGACCGCTGCATCGACAATGATGCCGGGCCGCAGCCGCGCGATGGCAGGCAACACCATCCCGCGCCCCCCTCCGATCTCCAGTAGTTGGGGCACCCAGAACGCGGTTTCTGGTGTGGGAAACGCGAAGGCTTCTGGCATCACGCCTGTGACGAGGAACGAGTCGCCATCGAGCGTGATCGATGTGCCGACGATCGAGGTGTTGGCCCCGAAGTACCGGTGCCAGGTGCTGTGACTCAGCACGATCTGCCTGACATCGCGTGTGCCGGCATCAAACGGCCGGCCGGCCGCCGGCGCCGTGCCAAGAAGGGCGAACAAATTGGGCGTGGCCGACAGTCCGATGAGCCTCACCGGGCCTTCAGGCGTTGTCAGCGTCTTTGCGGAGTCGTTGAAGAGCGCCATCTCTTCGAGCGTGACCGTGTCTGCGGCCCACTGGAGCGCCTCGGACACCGGCAGCGCATCAAAGCCCACGCTGCCACGCGGGCTTTGCGACTCCATGCGGAATCGCACGATGCGGTCGGCGTCTGCGTACGGCAGGGGCCGCAGCAGCACGGCGTGCACAGCCGAGAAGATCGCCGTGGGCGCGCCAATTCCTAACGCCAGCGTAAGGAGGGCCACCACGGCAAACCCGCGCTGGCGGGCCAATTGCCGCAGGGCAAGCGCGATGTCGCGAAGGACGTCGTGAACTAGCGCGGAAAGTGCCATCAGGAAGTCGTCACGGAGTTTGACGTAACTCTTCGTCAAAAGTCACGAAGTTTTTCGTCACACGCGTCATGCGTCCGATGACGGACGCTTGAAGCGTTGTCGGGGTCCCGGAGTCCCGGGGTCCCGAAGTCGGTCTTCGGAGGCCGGGTCTTTAGACCCGGCAACTACTTTTCTATGAGCGCCTTGAGCCGCGCCAGATCCGCCTGAAGGCCCGACTGGAGCGGGCCGGTCACCATCGACTCGGGAATGAACGGCATGTCTTTAAGTTCACCCGTGTTCTGGACCTGCACGCGAGAGCCCGTACCCGATCGCTGAATGCCGATGCGGGCGGATCCCACAAACGGGCCATCCACGATCTTGAACGCCAGCACGTGGGGAAAGTGCACGGTCTCCACCTCGGTGGTCCACGTCAGCGGCTGGCCCATGAACTTGCCGTGGTGCCGCACGCGCGCACCCGGCGCCAGCGCGGGATCGAGCACCTCCACCCGCTCCACCGCGCTCATCCATTCCGCATAACGCTGCGGGTCGAACATCACGCCCGCGATAGTGGCAGGGGACGCGGCAATTTCAATTTCGGCACGAACATCAATCATGGTGACAGTACCTATATCACCGGCGCGGTGTCTGCGCGCGCTTCCGCCTCGTCCTGCTGCTGTTGCTGCATCTGCCGCACCACCATGGCCGCGTATTCGCCGCCGGCGGCCATCAACTGCTCGTGTGTGCCGCGCTCCACGATGCGGCCGTCCGCCATCAGCAGGATCATGTCGGCCCGCCGAATCGTGGACAGCCGATGCGCGATGATGAACGTCGTTCTCCCTGCCAGCAGCGACGCCATGGCCGCCTGAATGAGTTGCTCGCTCTCGGTATCCAGATTGCTCGTCGCCTCGTCCAGAATGAGAATCTGTGGCGAGGCCAGGATGGCGCGCGCGATCGCGAGGCGCTGTTGTTGTCCACCCGACAGTTTCACGCCTCGCTCCCCACAAACGTGTCGTAGCCACCAGGCATCTTTGCGATGAACTCGTGCGCGTTCGCCCTGCGCGCGGCGTCCTCCACTTCTTCGGCGGTCGCATTGTGCCGTCCGTAGGCGATGTTGTCGCGCACGGACCCGTCGAAGAGAAAGACGTCCTGCTGGACGATGGCGAGCAGTCGGCGATAGGAGCGGAGTGTAAAATCGCGGATGTCGGTGCCGTTCACGAGGATCCGGCCGCGCGTGGGGTCGTGAAACCGCGCCACCAGATCCGTCACTGTGGTCTTGCCTGCTCCACTGCGGCCAACCAGCGCCACCACCGAACCGCCAGGCACGGTGACGTCGAACGCGCGCACCACCGGCTGACCTTCCCGGTACTCAAACTCCACGTCGTCGAACTGGACGCCCGTCACCAGTTCCGGCGCGTGGCGTGCATCGATGCGGTCTGGCTTGTCGTTCTCCATCGCGAGCACGTCGAACACGCGTTCCATGGCCGCCAGCGACCGCTGCAACTCGGAGAATGAATTGACGATGTTCCAGACGGGGTTGAGGAGCAGGAACGTGAACCACTGGAACGCCATGATGTCGCCGATGGACGCGCCACCCTGCAGGTACAAGTAGCCGCCATACCAGATGATCACGACGTTGACGCCCGACACGAGCAGGCCCCAGGAGCCCCACAAGACGAGTTCGCGTCGCTGAGCGAACATCTCTTTGCGAAGCACAGCGTGCCGGCCCAGCAGGTACAACAACAGCTCACGAGTCTCGCGGCCGAAGGCGCGAACCACTCGGATGCCGGAAAACGTTTCGCCGACGCGACCGTCGATTTCCTCCACGTCCTTCCGCACCACGCGGTAGATGGGCCGCACACGTTTCGAGAACACGAAGCTCACCAGCATGGCGCCGGGAATGATCGCTATCGCGGTCAGGGCCAGCCGCCAGTTGAGGGCCATGAGGATGCTCACCGCCACGATCAGCCGGAACACCGAGATGGCGGGCGACATGATTGCGAGTTGAAGAAGGCCCGTCGTGGTGTCGACGTCACCGGTCAGGCGCGACAGGATGCCGCCGGTCTTCATCTCCCACAGTTTGGGGAGCGGCAGGTGCAGGAGGCGGTCGAACAGCGCCCGCCTGAGCGACAGCATGATCCGGGAGTTCAGCAGGCGCTGCCGGTAGTCCTTGAACACGCCGATCAGGCTCGACGCGATGACGAGCGCCAGGAATCCAGCGCCGCCCAGGTTCAGCCGCGTCAGTCGCGACGCGTTGTCGAGCGTGGTGTCGAGCAGGACGTCGTCGATGATGAACCGCATGAACAGCGGCTCCACCATCTGCAGCACGGCAACCAGCAGCGACAGGAAGACCACCAGTGCCACGGCGGAGCGGTGGGGCCACAACCGACGAACGTAGGCGCGCAGGTTCTGGCGCCGCTTCGCGTTTTCTCTGCAGACGGTGCTCCAGACGCGCCGCCTTCCCCCGCCGGCTCATCGTCACTTTGATCGAGCGTGCCGAGCCGGTACGCCTGACGGAAATCCTGATACCGCTGCTTCGAAGCGCGACGGGGGTTGGGGGGCGTGGCCATGAAGGGAAGCAGCTACTTTAAGGTACGTAGCTCGGGCTGATCCTCAAGCCCGAGTGTCGCCTCGGCCTTGAGGACCAGGCGAGCTACGTACTGCCGTCAACTATCGATTCACGCCGAGCTTGCCTCGCAGCTCCTCGGCGAAATTGACGATGAAGACAAACGGAGGCCGGTTGGCGCCCTGGTCCAGCGCGGTAGTTGTCGCGTCGCCTTTGATCGCGATGAACCGTTTGCCGTCGCGCGAGACGTCCCAGGACGGAGCGATAGGAGAGACCAGAATCCCTCGAAGGTCGAACAGCTTCACGGGAGGGCCATGGCTGAAGACCGGAGTTGTGGCGACGGCCGCGACATACAGCTCACCGGCCCCTTGCCCGGCAACCGGTCTCTGGTAAAACAGTTCCTTGCCGTCGGAAGACCATGCGGGTTTGACGCCACCGGTGGTGGAAATCTGCCGGGTCCCCGCGTTCACGTCTGGGAACTGCGAAACAAAGACCTGGAATTCGCCGGACTTCGACGATTCGTAGGCGATAAAACGGCCATCGGGCGAGACGGTTCCATTCCGCTCTTCGACTGGCGTCGCGACGAGTGGCGTCCTCTGGCGCGTGTCCATCGTCATCATCGCGAGGTCGTTGCTGTTGTTCATTCCATATTCGGTGAACAGCAACTGGTTGGCGCCGGCAAAACCGGTGGGGGCGTGATTGGTGGCTGCGGTCGTCAGCTGGTCCACCGTTCCAGAGTTGTCGGCGGCTTGCGAGAACAGTTGATAGTCCGGCCCTGCACGATTGCTTCGAAACACGATGCGGCGGCTGTCGGGCGTCCAGACCGGTGCGCCGTCGCTGGCGTTGTCCAGTGTCAGCTTCTCCAGGGTCTCATCCTTGAATCGCCACACCCAAATGTCGGAGTTGAGGACACTGTTGATCTGGACGGCCACGCTCGTGTTGTCTGGTGAGAGGTGCAACGCGGCATATTCCTGAAGGGGTGCATTGTTGATGGGGTTTCCTGGCCTTTCCGATCCAGCCAGATCAGGGAACGCCTGGCACCTTCCACGCTGTAGGAACCTGGCGCGTACGTGAGGGCACCGGTCTCTGACACGGCGAACTGCGCGGAACCGTTCGGGCCCATGGTGACACGGTCGGCCACCGGCACCGCATCTCCCCGGACTTCCAATGTCTTCAGATCAAACCGAACCGCACGAAGCGTGCCTGCCACGCCATACACGAGGTAGCCGGGCCCGCCCCGAGCACCGCCGAGGGGCGCGACGTATTCCGCCTGGCTGCCGCCTCGAATCAGGATCTTCTGCTCACCGGTGTTGAGATCGAGCACGGCGACCTCCGAGTTCTCGGCCGCCGCCGAGACGATGGTGAAGAGCACGGCTCGGCCACCAGGCAGCAGAGTGGGAAAGAGGTGATCGCCCAGGCCAGCGCCGGGCTTTGTCAGTTCCTTGGGTTCCTGTCCTCCTCCGGATGGTACCGAGAGCAAGCCGATGGTTGTGCCGGCGGTGGCGAACACAATCGTGTCATCGGCACCCCAGGTGGCCCCGCGCGGTGGAGCCGTGAGCTTGCAGATCGTCACGGCGGGTCCGCCCGTAATCGAGACCTTCTTCAGCTCGGTCGCGCCCTGTGAAAACCCGATCCACTTTCCGTCGTATGAAAAAAACGGCTGGCGCGCGCCCGTGATGCCCGGGATCGGTTCTGCTTCGATACTGTCGATCGCTCGCACCACAAGCTTGCCGTCCGGGGCTGACACATACACCACGCGTGTGCCGTCTGGCGAAATCGCCAGGCTCCGCTCGAATGTGGCGGAGGCGTACGCCAGCGCCGCGGGAGGCACGATCGAGAGGTGCATCGCCTGCGCAGGCGGTGCGGCCTTCCACGGCGCCCACATTGCGACTGCCGTCACGAGCGCGATGGTGGCTGCGGCCGCGATGGCCCAGGGGACGGCGGCGCTGCGAGCTGGCACAGGCGCAGCAGCCGCACTCGCGACGCTCACCACCGACGTGTCAGGCGCGCCCGCTTCGATCTTCGCAATCTCGACGCGCGCCTCACCGATGTCGCGCAGGCGCTGCTTCACGTCGCGATCGAGGCACCTTTCGAGCAGGCGCTTCAGTCGTGGCGGCGTGTCGGCGGGCAGCGCGGCCCAATCCACATCCTGCCGCAGCACGGCCGCGAGCGTGTCCGAGACGTCTTCTCCCTTGAAACAGCGCTGGGCCGTCAGCATCTCGTACAACACGACACCGAACGCCCAGATGTCGGCGCGCCGGTCAACGCTGCGCCCCTTCGCCTGCTCCGGCGCCATGTACGCCGCCGTACCGAGGATGGTGCCGATCTGGGTGGCGCGAGCGGTGAGCGTCGGCGAGTTTGAGGGGTCCTGGGGTCCCGAAGTCCTGGAGTCCAAGGCTTTGGCCAAGCCAAAATCCAGCACCTTCACCACACCGTCGTCTCGCACCTTGATGTTGGCGGGCTTCAGGTCGCGGTGGATGATGCCGAGTTCGTGCGCGGCCTCGAGCGCCTCGGCGATCTGGCGCGCGATGGGCAACGCGTCAGCAAGGGGATTCCTCCGAATGGAGGCCGGGTCTTTAGACCCGGCGAATTTGCCGGGTCTGAAGACCCGGCCTCCGAAGATCGAATCATCTCCGCCAGGGTCGGCCCCTCGACAAGCTCCATCACGATCGCGTGCGTGTCAGCTGAGTCTTCGAACCCATGAATGTGCGCGATGTTCGGGTGGTTGAGCGCGCCCAGCACCTGCGCCTCGCGCTGGAATCTCGCGAGCCGATCGGGATCGTCGGCGAGGAGAGCCGGCAACACCTTCAGCGCGACGTCGCGATTGAGCTTCGCGTCCCTGGCCCGATACACCTGACCCATTCCGCCTTCGCCCAGGAGGGCCACGACGTGATACGGACCGATGGTTTTACCGATCATCACCGTGGCTCTGCTGGGCTTCGGCGAGACCTCGCCGGAGCAGGCGGCCGGAGGCCGCCGCCAGCGTAGGCGGGCCGCCTTCGCCAATGAGCCCGACGACTTCGTAGGGGCCGATGCGGGTTCCGGCGCTCAAGGACATGGGGCGGGCGGATTATATCGGGAATCGTGACGACTCCCCGCGCCATTGAATCTCGTAGGGCGGCCTGGGTCTCAAGGCCGCCGAATGGCCGCGGCGTTGAAGTGCACGCCGCGCTACGAAATGCGTGTCCCTACAAGGAGCGCTCAGCCCCACAGGGCGGATACAGGGGCGGCGACGATGCGGTCGGAGAGCGTGAACGTGCGGGGCCCCGTGTGAAGCACGATGCCGGCGACGAATTCTCTGTCGAACCGATCGCGCATCGTCATCAAATGGCGGGCTGCGGCGGCGGTGGGCGCGGCGTCGGCCTTCACCTCAATGGCAATGAGCCGGCCGCCCCAAGCTCGACCAGGATGTCCACCTCGAGTCGGCCCTCCTGCTGCCGCACATGGAACAGACGCGGCCGCGTCTCGCTGACCGGCACTTCTGCGCGAATCTGCGAGACCACGAAGGTCTCGAGTAACCGGCCGAACAGATCGCCCTGGCGAAGTGCGCCGTTGGTGTCGAGTCGCAGTGCTGCGCCGGCCAGTGCCGGATCGACAAGGTGGCGCTTTGGACCAAGCACGAGGCGCTTAAGCCGATTCGAGGTCCACGCAGGCAAAGTCTCAGTGACAAACAGATTGCTGAGAAGCCGGTCGTAGGCCAGCGCGGTCTTGCGGTTGATTCCGGCCGCATCAAACAGCGTCTTTTCATCCACGACGCCCGCCGTGTTGAGCGCATACGCCTCCATATAACGACGGAGCCGAACGGGGTCACGACCCGATTCGATCAATTCCACGTCGCGGGTCAGAAGGTGCTCGAGATAGCTGTCCAGCCAGTGTTGTCGAGCCGCGCCATTCAGTCGAAGAGCCGGTTCCGGGAATCCGCTCTGAAAGATGAGGTCGACATATCCGCGTAGATCTGGCGAGGGATGAGCCGGTTCAAGGGGCGCGCCTGACACCACGCGGTCGATGAACGACGGCCCCCGGACGGCACCCACCTGCTCGCGAATCGTCATACCGAACATCGGCAAGCGCGTCACGCGCCCAGTGCCGGGCCACCACTCGCCATCGAGTTCAGCACGCACCGAACCGGTAATGATGAACCGCGCGGGGTCGGGCCTGGCATCCACAGCACGCTTGATCGCGCCAAGCACGCCCGGCACCATCTGCCACTCGTCGATCAGGATCGGTTCCTGAAGTCCGCGAAGTGCAGCGTCCGGATCTGCCCTGAATGCCTGGGCCTCCGCGTCGGTGTCGAGCCGGACCATGGACCTCGCGTGACGAGCCGCGGTGGTGGTCTTGCCAGAAGCCCTTGGGCCGACGAGCAACAACGCGGGCAGCTGCTTGAATAGGGTTTGGATGGCACCGTCGAGCAGGCGGGCAGAATAGGCCACGCCCTATAATGCCACTTTTACACGGTTAACAATGCCTGTATTACGCAAGCATGGATGCTACTTTGCCAGTGGATCCAACCAATCCCCAAGCGATCTCGTCTCAGGCATAAGAACTTTAGGGATATCTCTCTTATGCCACCACTACCCCAAGGCACGCTCGACCTGCTCATCCTCCAGACCCTGGCCAACAAGCCCCGGCACGGCTACGCCATCGCCCGCTGGATCGAAGAATCCACCGACGACCTGCTGGCCGTTCAGGAAGGCGCCCTCTACCCGGCACTCGCGCGGCTCGAACGCCAGGGCTGGATCCAGTCGGAATGGAAACGCTCGGAACTGAACAAACAGGTGAAGGTCTACCAGTTGACCGCCAAGGGTCACACCGAACTGGAGATTCGCACCCAAAGTTGGAAGGCCCTGGCCGGCGCCATAACCAAGGTCTTCAACGCTCGGTGAGGCTGCGATGAGTCACATCGACGACGAACTCGAATTCCACATCGAAATGCAGACCCGCCGATACATCGAGGCGGGCATGGACCCCGTCGCGGCGCGGGCCAAAGCCATGACACGCATGGGCGACCTCGATGCTGCCGCGAAGGCTGTGCACGCCATCAGACCGCCGAGTCAGGAGCCACCCGTGAACGAGACGCGATGGATGCACGGCCTCGGCCAGGACGTTCGCCACGCGATGCGCATCCTTCGGCGCTCTCCCGGCTACGTCGCCATCACCATCGCGATGCTCGCCATGGGCACCGGCGCCAGCACCGCCGTTTTTTCGGTGGTCGATGGCGTGATTCTCCAGTCGCCGTTTGAGGATGTGGACAACCTGGCGTACTTGCGCATACAGGGTCCGGACGGACGGTTGACCAGCGCCGTGCCACGCGATCTCTACGAAGGCCTCTCGGCGAACCTTCCGGCACCAATTGCGTCGGCTGGCATCTTCGCCATCAGCTCCCCGGTCGTCACTGGCGTGGAGACTCCGAGGCGGACGCAAGTGGAGTGCCTCTCGTCCTCCATGGTCAACGTCCTCCGCGCCCGTCCCCGGATCGGACGATGGTTCAGTGCGGATGAGGATCATCCCGGGGCTCCAGGCGTCGCGGTGGTCAGTGCAAAGTTCTGGAAGAACACGCTTGGTGGCGACCCCAACGTGCTGGGCCGAACGATCGTGCTCGACGAGCACGCGGCGACGATCATCGGCGTGATGCCCGCGGGCTTCGATGGACCACTGTCGAGAATCAACCGCGACATCTGGGTACCACTCGGACAGGCGACCCGCGCGTCGGAACGATTCGGCTGCCGTCCACCAGGCAACACGGTGAATGCGCTGGTCCGCCTCAGCCCTGACGCGACGATGGAGTTGGGTGCGGCGGCGCTCGAGAACGCGAGTGGCAGGGAGCTGAAACTGACGCCGCTCACCGATGGCACGACCGGAGACCTGCAGAGTCCGTTTCTGGCGTTGGTGGGAGCGGTGGCCGCGGTGCTCTTGATCGCCTTTGCCAACGTCGCCAACATGGGACTTGAGCGGCTGCTGGGACGCCGGCGCGAGCTTCACATCAGGGTGGCGCTTGGCGCCACTCGGGCACGCATCATCCGTGGCACGGTCATCGAACACCTGCTGGTGGCCACGGCCGGCGCCGCAGCGGGTGTGGCGCTGGCGTTTGTGGGATTTGACGCCATCATCGCGCTCCTGCCGCCCTCGCTTCCCAACCTCGACGCCGTCACGATCAATGGCCGCGTGCTGGCAGTGAGTGTGAGCCTGGCGCTGTGTGGAGGACTCGCGTCCGGGCTTGTAGCCGCCGTTCAAGCCTCAACGGCAGCGAGTCACTCAAGCGTCGCCAGCAGCGACCGCGGGCACACCGGGGCAGCCGAATGACACGGCGGGTGCTGGTGGTCTCGGAACTCGCGCTCGGAGTGCTCATTCTGGTGGGCGCACTCCTGATGATCCGCACGTTCGTCACGCTGCGCCCGAGCGCGCCCGGCTTCGACCCCTCACACAAGGAGGTGGCTCTGGTTCGTCTGCCGCCTGCGACTCCTGAGGACGAACGTCTTCGCTTCTTCGAGACCGTACGCGAAGAGCTCGCGAGTCAACCGGGCATTCGCGAGGTCGCCGGCACGACGCATCTGCCGATGTACGGCAGCATCGCGGTACTCGACCTGGCGATCGGCAACACCAAAGGCGAGGTCTTCACCGGCACGGCCAGCACCAACTACTTCGACCTGATGAAAATCCCAGTCGTGCGTGGGCGCGGTTTCAGGGATCAGGACCAGCAGGGGGCTGCGCCAATCGCCGTGGTAACGAGGCCTTCGTGCGCCGATGGATGCCTGACCGCGAGCCCTCGGCGCAACGCTGACGCTGAACGGCGGCGGCCTCACTGGCTCGCCCGTGACCATTGTGGGCGTGATCGGCGACACGCGGTCCATGGGGGAGCGACACCCGCACACGTCCTGAAGTCCACCTGCCGTTTGCGCAAACGCTGATGGGCAATGCGTTGTTCGTCGTGAGCACGGACGCACGCGCAGCCGCCACACTGCCGACGGTCCTGCGCCAGATCGTGGCGCGTCAGCGGCCAGGCCAACTGGTGGACCGCATCGAAAACCTCGAGACCCTGATCGGGTCGCAGGTGGCCCTGCCGAGACTGGGGGCCTGGCTCTTCGGGACGTTTGCCTCGCTCGCGGTCCTGCTCAGCGCGGTGGGCCTGGCGGCCACGCTCGCGTGGTCGGTGGCACAGCGACGCCGCGAGATCGGCATTCGCATGGCGCTTGGCGCGAAACCCGCCGACGTTCGTGCCCTCATCGTCCGCCAGATGCTGGGCATGTCGGTGACGGGCGTGGCGCTCGGACTCCTGGCTGCGGCTGGCACCACACGACTACTGGCCGGCTGGCTCTACGGCGTCACGCCGCGTGACCCGGTGACGTTTGCCGCGTGCGGCGCCTTGATGCTGTCGGTGTCGGCTCTGGCGGCCTACCTGCCGGCGAGACGGGCAACGAGCATCGACCCACTCATCACGCTGCGGGGCGACTAAGAGATGACCGACACCGAGAGAGAGCTCGAATTCCACATCGAGATGCAGACACGCCGGTACATCGAGGCCGGCCTCGACCCGGTGGCGGCACGCGCAAAAGCGGTCCAACGAATGGGCGACCTCAAGGACGCCGCGCAACGCACTGAGGCCATCACCATGACCGAGACACAAAAGACGCACCAGCCCTGGTTGCCGACGATGATGCAGGATGCGCGGTATGCCGTGCGTGTCCTCTCGCGAACACCGCTGTTCACCGCCACAGCCCTGCTGACGCTCGCCATCGGAAGTGGTGCGACAACGGCCATCTTCAGCGTGGTCAATGCGGTGTTGCTGCGCGACCTGCCGTATCCCAACGCGGACCGGACGCTCGTCTTCTACAGCTCCTATCCAAAGACCGATCTTCTGCAGGCCGCCACGTCACCAGAAGAATTCGCCGATGTCCGAAGCCAGGCGCAGGCCTTCGAGCGCCTCGCGGGAATTCGACCCCAGCTGTCAGCGCTCACTGACGACTGCTTGACCACTGACTGCGAGCCGGAACGCGTGAATGCGTACGCCGTATCGCCCGAGTTGTTCGATCTGCTCGGCGTGCTCCCCAGCGCGGGCGCCCGTTCGCGCCATCAGACGGCGTCACCGGGCACCACGAGTTGTCATGCTGACCGATGCGTTGTGGCGGCGCCGCTACGATTCAGACCCCGCCATCGTGGGCCGCACCATCAACCTCGCCGGGCCGCGCGTGGGGATTGGCATCATGCCGTCCGGGATGCGATTCCCGGACGAGCCGTCGGCTACCTGACCGAACGTGCGGACATCTGGATACCCGTGAGCTGGGAACAGTTTCAGGACGAACGCGGCAATCAGTACCTGGTCACGCTCGCGTCACTCAAGCCGGGTATTTCAATGAGTCAGGCTCAGGCAGATCTGGACAGGGTGGGGGAAGGGTTCAAGACCCGGTTTCCCGACCGGTATGCGGAGCCGAAGGTTACCTTGGCGGCTCGGGTCCATGTCGCTGACCGAACAGATGATCGGCGACGGACGCCTCGGCTTGATCGTGCTGTTCGGCGCGGTGGCGTGCGTGTTGCTCATCGCCTGCACCAACGTCGCGAACCTCATGCTCGCGCGCGGCGCATCACGGCGCCGCGAACTGGCCGTGCGCGCGGCCCCGGGCGCCAACCGACGGCGGCTGGTCCAGCAGCTTCTGGTGGAAACACTGGTGCTGACCACGGCAGGCACGGCGCTCGGACTCGGCGTGGCCGCGGGCAGCCTGCAGTTCCTGCTCTCGCTGAACCCCGGCAACATTCCGCGTCTCGATACCGCACGTATCGACGCCAGCGTCATTATCTTTGCGGCCGCGCTCGCGCTTGTTACCGGAGTTCTCGTGGGACTGTTCCCCGCCCTTCGACAGTCGAGCGCCGACCCGCAGTCGGCCCTGGGCGATGCGGCACGCGGCACCGACACCACTTCGCCGCGACGACGCCTTCGCGGCGCACTGGTCGTCGCCGAAGTGGCGATGGCCGTGATGGTGCTCACCGGCGCGGCGCTCCTGATCCGCAGCTTCATCGCGATGGCGAGTGTGCCCGTCGGCGTCAGCGCAGACGGCGTAGCCGTGGCCCCGCCCGTCGATTCCACGCGCCACCTATAACGAACCATCGAAGGTCTTCGCGTTTCACCGCACCATGCGCGATCGCCTCGCGGCCACACCCGCGTCACCCCGCGTCTGCCGTCTACCCTCTGCCGCTCTCCGGCAGGGCTGAGCGGCTCACTGGGCATCGTCGGACGCCCTGAAGTGGAGGGCATACCCGAACCTCACGCTGAATTCGCGGTGGCGATGCCGGGCTACTTCTGACACGGTCGGCATCCCGCTGCTCCAGGGCCGTGACTTTTCAGACGCCGACAC
>JADJUS010000013.1 GCA_016716905.1 Acidobacteriota bacterium
GCCGGCCCCAAGCGAGGCCGCCTCAACCTCAACAACCGCACGGTGATTGCCCCACGACTCACCTTCGAGCCCGCGGCGGTACGGCGTCCAGTTTCTGGTTCGCAGGTCACGCCATCGACCACATTCGAGATGGCCGGCGCGCGATGGAGGTCGTACAAATGGGGGCTCAGTCGCCCAGACCACGGCGGCCCAGGGACACAGTTCCCACGGCCAAAGCCGAGCGCGGCCCAACGGACGACGCTACCGAACGGGGAGTGCAAGCGCGCGAGCGAGAAGGATGGCATCAAGGTCTCCAGAGACGGGCATCTGTCCCAACGACTTCTGCGCGGCCAGTGCCAGCAGTTCGAGGGAGCTCCCGCCACCACCGCCCGTCGCGGCGATGACAGCTTCGAATTGGGATTGTGCTTCGGCGGTCAGACCTTGTCGTTGCGCCACGCGACCGAGCAGGAACCTGATCAGCCGCCCTCAGGTCGTAGGGCTTGCCCCCGCCAAGGCGCTCGGGCCACTCGAGGGCCGAGGTCAAATTGCGTCGTCAGCGTCTGCCCATCGGCCGGCGTTGTAGCTGGCCAGCGCAGCAGCCATACGCCCGCACGCACATCTGATGCGTTTCGCGCGAGTGCCTGAGGCAACACACGCGTGACGTTCAGCAATCGCAAGCGCCTCAGTCGGGCGCTCGAGGGACAACAGCGAGAGCGCACATGGAGCAGGGCCAGGTTGAAGTCTTTGGGAAACTGCTGTCGGGCGCGGGCTGAGGCGGCCAAGGCATCTGACCATCTGGCCTGCTTCTGGTAGTGCTGGATCAAGGGGATTCGGACGGTGCGATCGGTGCCGGCCAGTGTCTCGGCGCGTTTGAGGTCTGGCTCCGGATCCCCACCGGCCTTCTCAACGAGGTGTGCGCGGGAGACGTAGAATGCGGCCGCATCAGGAGTGTTGCCGAGGGGCGTCAGCAGGCGTTCCGGCTTCGGCAGCCGGTCAAACGCCCACAGATTGAGCGCCCGCAGATAGGTCCAGCTCCAGTGATTGTTCTGCTGCGCCGCCCAGGTCAGGACGGGCAGTGTTTCGAGCCGGTACGGAAATACCAGTGAGACATCCGCGGCGCCCAGGGCCGAGGCGTCTTTCTGGAGATAGGCCAGCCACGCGCGCAGCAACGGATTACGCATCTTCGCCGTGGCCGCCTCGAGGAGGTTGATGGCATCCGCGGCCTGACCGCGATTCGCGTACCCGATCGCCAACTCCAGCACAGACCTGATCCGGGAACTCGCTGCGCAAACCGTTCAGGAACGCCGCAGAAGTGCCCGCGCCAGGCTTGGACAGATAGGCTTCCGCCCGCACGAAGTGGTGCAGGGGATCGAACTCGATCAATTGCGCAGCCGCCGTCGAGGCCTGCGTCGCGTTGCCCGTCTTGCGGCCCACCAGCGCGAGGATCTGCCACGCGGACAAATTCAACCGGTTGTAGTCGATCGCGATGCGCGCGTACCGGTCGGCCTCGCTCAGGTCGCTGCGAACCAGAGCCAGGTCGGCCAGTTGCACATTCGCCGCCGATCGGTACGCCAGCGCACGCGCGGCCCAGCCAAACGGCTCGCGTGCATCCGCGGTCTTTGCGAGCGCGCGATACAGGTTGCCGGCGACGAAGTTCGCCTCGGCATCATACGCGTCAAGGCGCAAAGCTCGAACCACCTGCACAAGGCCTGCATCGACCGCGCGCCGGTACTCAAGGTCTCCCATGGCAAGCAGGGCCCCGCGATGCCACGGACTCTTAACCAGGGCCTCGTCGAGCATCGGTCTCGCCTGCTCATACCGCCTGCCCTGAATAAGTTCCTTCGCCTCAAAGACCAGCCGGTCGGCTTCAGGGATTGACGCCACGGCAGCGGCATCCGTTTCGAACGGACGCGCAAGCGTCCGTTCAGCCGGGTCGGACGAATAGTCCACGCCCAGGCCGCGCAGTTCCACACGATACGGCGCGCCCGCCGCATGGGGCACGCTTCTTGTGAACGGCTCGAGCGCCGCCAACCTCACTGGTTGTTCCAGCACCAGTGTGCCGCCCGACCACACCCGCAGCGTATCGGAGGCCTGTCCGAACGCATTGACGCCAATCTGCAACTGACCGCCGGCCTCTCGCACCGAGATCGCGGCATCACGCGAGGCATCCGTCAATCCGCCGAGACCTTCCAGCGGAAACCAGGTCTCTGTCCACCGATCCGTCGCAAAGGGATCGAAACCTGCCTGCGTGATCGGATTGACGTGCGCATCCGGCGTGAACTGCACCAGCAACCGTCCGGCCTGATACTCCACATATTGGCCGTCGGTGTCGGTCAGCAGGTCTTCCCAGATGCCACCCGCGCGCGAGAGTGCCCACAGCCATAACTTCTGCCCGGGCATCTCTTCGTGCCTGGCCCAGTGGCCGAATCCGTACTGGGCGTCGCGATAATAACCGCCGAACAAGTCCTTGAGTTCACCAACCACGTGAAAGGACTTGTTGGACCCGAAAGTGTTGTTCTTGTAGACCGGCAGGAACCGATCCTGTGCATCGCGGGGCCACGATTCGCGCGCGCCCGGATGCGTCAGATACGCATTGCCTGGGATGGACATCTCCAGATCGTCTTTCGCGAACGCCGCGGCCGTCATCCAGTTGTAATACGGCTGCTCGATCGCTGTCCCGTTGTGCCCAGCACGTTCGTTTCAAACGATGCCTTGTCGGCCGGCAGCCGGATCTCCACCGCCACTCCGTGCGCGAGGGCAGGTCCATCGTGCCGACGATGCAGCTGACGCTTCCATCGGGGTTCTGCTTGAGCACGTAATCCACCGGGAGTGGCCGTGGCGGGCGTGTGGGCCTATGACGCCAAAGTTAAACTCGATGCCGCCAGAGGTCCACGGTCCGCGCAGGGCGATATTGCGGAACTTGACGACCTCGTTTCGATAGATGAATTCGTGCCCGGTCTTTTTGACGCGTGCACCCCAGACCTTGCCGCCGATCTCGGGCAGCACAAACACTTCCACCAGGTCGTTCTCAAGCGTCACGACCTTCCACTCCACGCGGCGTGCCTTCGTGTTCATACCCTTCAAACGCGTGGTACGGATACAACCTGGTGTCCTTCACCAGAATCGGCACCGGGTTGGGTTCCGAAAACCCATAGGTCTTGATGGGTTGGACGCCCTCAGAAATTCGCGCGGCCTTGACGGGCTGTGCGGTGCGAACGGGCGCCACTGCCACAACCGCAGCGGCCAGTAACAACGGCAGCCAGCATCGACGGACCATGGCGGGTATCTTACTCCTCGGGGCGCCTGACCTCCGGCCAGAGCCCTCCCGACAGCCCATTGAAACCGGGCGGGGGTGGCTCGGTGTCCGTAGTGCCCCACGCGGCCATGTGACTTTCCGGGAGAATCCGGGTCTAGGTGGGGATGGACAAGTTGATGGAACGGCCTCTGGGTGATCGCGTGCGTGGGTGTGCCCCACGGCTGCATTGGCCCAACCGGCAGGGGCGCCTCAATCCCGCCACCGGTGTGGGTAGGGTCGGCCGGCGTGGGCCTGTCGCTCACAAATGGGAACAGCGACACGCTGAACTACAACCTCACGTTCGACATCACACGGACGCCCAAAGCGCGCAACGTGATTGAGTTGAAAGCGCTGTATCTCAAGGGTGAACAGAACGGCGCCGTCGCTGTCGACCGTAAATCGTCTGGCTGGACTGCGAGACCATTACTCGGTTTCGAACCGTGTCCGTGTTCGGCCAGGTGGATTACCTTCGCGACACGTTCAAGCGAATCGATTACCTGGTGGCGCCCGCTGTCGGCGCGGGACTGAAGGTGATCGACACCGAGACCACACAATTTTCAGCCGACGCCGGCATCGGCATCATCTTTGAGAAGACTCCGGGCGTCGCGGCCCGCACTAACGCGGCAATCACCGCCAGTGAAAAACTGACGCACCAACTGACTCCACGGCGTCAATCACGCACGGGGCCTCCGCGCTCTGGAAGGCCGACGACCTGTCGGATGGCCTCACAGTGTCTGTGGGGCTCACAACAAAGGTAGCCGAGCGCCTGCAGCTCTCTTTGAATCTGCTGGACACGTTCAAGAGCAAGCCGCCCACAGGGACCAAACGGAACGACGTCGCGTTTGTTTGCCGCCATCACCGTCAAGTTCTGGCCCCACACCCGGACACAGAGAGCGCACTCATCATGTTGAAGGAACTCAAGGAATTCGCCATGCGCGGCAACGTCGTGGATGGCCGTTGGCATCGTCATCGGCGTCGCGTTCGGCGCCATCGTGACCAGTTTTGTCGGAGACGTGCTCATGCCCGTGATTGGCCTGATGCTGGGCGGCGCCGACTTCTCGGACAAGTTCGTGATGCTCAGGAGGGCGCGACTCCCGGGACCCTACGCCACACTGGCCGCCGCCAAGCTGCCGCAGGCGCGGTGACCCGGCCTTGGCGTTCTGATCAACACCATCGTGAACTTCCTGATCGTCGCCTTTGCCTTGTTCATGGTCGTCAAGGGATGAACGCCACCAAGAAGAAGGAAGCGGAAGCGCCGGCCGTGCCGGCCGCGCCAACGGCGGAAGCCTTGTTACTGATTGAAATCCGGGACCTGCTGGCGCGGCGATAGTGCCGGCGCCGGCAGCAGAGAGCACAACGGTCGATTCGCGAGAGGTGAGTATGGGATTGAGAGACATGTACGCGTATGCCATTCAGACCGCCAAGGGGAAGTTCGACGGCAACGCCGAGGAACGCGGCGGGAAGTTGCACTTCAAGGGAAGCGTGGCGACCGAGGCCGAGAAGAACGAGATCTGGACGGCCATCAAGACCATCCCCACGTGGCAGAACGACATCGTGGCGGATATCGTCGTGCGGCCCGCAGCAGCTGGAACTGCGAGTTCGGCCCCTGCGGCCCGAACCTACACGGTGAAACCTGGCGATACCCTCGGAAGATCGCCAGGAGTTGCTCGGCAATGCGGGAGCCTACCATGAAAGATCTTCGAGGCGAATCAGGATCAACTGACGAATCCTGACAAGATCAAACCCGGACAGGTGCTGCGCATTCCATGAACATCCTCGAGATGATTCTCAACGGGACGAACGGTTCAGTGGTGCGTGACGCCGGCAAAGCCGTCGGTCTGTCGCCTGAGGACGCCGGTTCGGCTTTGTCGGCGCTGGTGCCGGCTCTGACGGCGCGACTGCATGCCAACGCCATGCAGCCTGGCGGACTCGAGGCCCTGCTCGGTTCGCTCAGAAGCGGAGGCCACAGCCGATACATCGACGACTCGTCGGTCCTCGGGCAGTCCGAAACCGTGGCCGACGGCAGCGCAATCCTTGGACACATCCTGGGGAGCAAGGACGCCAGCCGCGCGGTGGCCAGCCAAGCGGTGACGCAGACTGGACTGAGCGCCGACGTGTTGAAGAAGTTGCTCCCCATCGCGGCCACGCTGGTCATGGGGTCGTTAGCCCGGCATCAGGCCGGTTCTCTGAACAGCTTCACCGGGGGCGGCGGCCTTCTTGGGGTGCTGACCCCGATGCTCGACCAGAATGGCGACGGGTCCGTGGTTGACGATGTTATGAACAGAGTTGGAAAGATGTTCGGCAGCCGCTAGGCTGCCGAACCTGGACTTCACCTGGAGGGCAGCATGCTTGGCATTCTTGGATGGGCTGTGTTCGGCTTGATCGTCGGGGCGCTGGCGAAACTCGCCATGCCTGGCCGCGACCCTGGCGGCCTGTTGGTCACGATGGCCCTGGGCATCGCCGGGGCGGTGGTGGCGGGGTTCCTCGGACGGGCGCTGGGATGGTATGAATCCGGCCAGGCCGCGGGCTTCATCACGGCGACGCTGGGTGCCGCGCTCATCCTGTTCGTGTACCGGCGCCTGGTCGCAAAAACGCCAGCGGCTTAGTGACGAATCGTCTCGTCGAGGAACGCGGTGTTGGCCACGACGACCACGCCCGACGTTTGCTCAATGATGGTCTGCGTCGGCGTGATGGCCTTGAGAACACCGCGCTCGCCTCGAATCTCGACGGGGTCTCCCGCGGTGAAGATCTTGCGCGCGTAGAATCCCGCCAGCAGGTTGCGGGTGATGTCGCGGCTGCCCAGGCCCACCGAGAGGCCGAAGGCCAGCGCCAGCCCGGACAACGTGCAGACAGTCACGATGCGCACCATCTCGGTGTCGAACCGCAACTGCCCGATGGCCATGACGCCGACAATGAACAGGATGAGTCCCGACACGAGGCTTCCGAGCGGCTTCGCAAACTCGATCCCGGATTCCTCGGCGGATTGCGCGACAGTTCGGCCCGCGAACTGGCTCACCGACGTGCCGACCACCATCAGCAGGACGGCAGCGACCACGCTGGAGTAGGTAGCCGAACATGGCGGCGATCCCATCCGAGATCGCCATCAGTCCGAAGTTGTCGGCAGCCGTGCGGGCGAACAACAGGAGCAACATGAAGTAGGCCAGGCGCGGCAGCGCCACGTTCAGCGATTGGCGAATGCCGACCCGCTGCAGCATTTTGTCAACGCGGTTCCATCCGGGCGTCACTACATCCGCCGCTTGCCCCGGAAGAGTTCGAACGGCGCTCGAAGCAACTCCAGCAGCATCATGATCGGGGCCGTCCACGCCAGGCCCACAAACTCACCAGCCAACGCACGCCGCTCAATGCGGCCGCGCACTTTTGCGACCAGGAAGCGATCGTCGACGGCCAGGGCGAGGTCTTTCAACTCCGTCACCGGCTCGCCCGGTTCGGTGTCGTCGACTTGGTCGCCCCATCTACGCCCCTGGCTCCCGGGCGGCGTCGGCAAACCGCCTGACAGTCCTCTCGCGCGCGCTTGATCCGCATTTTGACCGCCGAGAGGCCGAGGCCGAGCTCGGCAGCGATATCCTCATACGACAGGCCGTCCCCATCCCGCAGCATCAACGGAATCCGGAGCGTATCCGACATCGCGTCGAGAACGCTCATGAGCCGATCATGTTCGGCAGCCGCCTGCAGTGCGGCATGAGCGCTTGGCGGCGTGTGCATCGCCCGGTGGCCCTCCCCCGCGTCTTCAATATCGATCATGACCGTCCCTTGAATCCTGCGCAGGTGATTCAGGCAGTGATTCACCTTGATTCGCTTCAGCCACGTCCGGAACTGCGCCCGTCCCTCGAATCGCCTCAACCCGAAAAACGCCTTGACGAACACTTCTTGCGCTAAGTCCTCGGCGTCGGCCGCCGATCTGGTAATCACCCGGCAATTGGCGACGACAAAGCCCTGGTGCCGCCGAATCAGCTCTTCAAACGGACGGGTATCGCCACCGCCTTCGACGCGCGCCTGGTTCACCAGCTGGTCGTCAGATTCGTGATCGAGCGAGTCCATTCAGGCTCCTTACTATGGACCACCAAGACGCCAAAATGTCACATCGATTCCCTCTGTTCGTCACGTCGTCGCGATGAGCGACTCGGTAACAATCCACTGCGCGGAACTCCGCGGATCGAGATGCTCCTCATCGGTGTGCGCCACGGTGATGGAACCAGGCCCAGCAGCATCGGCGTGCCCCACGCGTCAAGAAACGGTACGTCCGTGGTGTAGGCAAACACTGCGGTCTCGAAACCCGGCACCGTGTGCAAACGCACCGGCGGCACCACCAACACGTCGTCAATCACTGCGCACGAGCCGATGGCGTCCTCCAGTTGGTCGCGCACCTCACGATAGTCACCAACAGTCCGGAACATCAGCTCCGCGCCCGCACTGGGAGGGATCACGTTTGGCGCCACTCCGCCGGACATGAGGCCTACGGAGTAGTTGGTGCGGCCCAGCAAGGCGTCTGCCGGCCATTCCACTTCGCGCAGAGACACCAGCGCGTCGAGCATCTTCTCGATCGCGGATTCACCAAGCTCCGGGAGGCTCGAGTGCGCTGCGCGGCCGGTGGCCGTCAATCGCGCGCGATAGACGCCTTTGGTCGCGAGGCCGAGGCGATTGTCGGTCGGCTCACCATTGATGAGCCACTGCGACGCGTTCGGCCACAGGTTCGCGGCCCTGGCCCCGTCGCTGCCGCGCTCTTCACCCGCGACAAACAACAAGCCGATGTCCGTACGACCTGCGGCCCGTGCCCGCTCGGCCGCCGCCACCTGCGCGGCCAGGATGCCTTTGGCATCACACGCGCCGCGCCCGTACAGCCTGCTGCCCACAAGGCGACTGGGGAATAACGGCGGCAATCGAAGTGGAAGGACAACACGACGCGGGCCTCTCGGCGGCGGTGCACCCTGCAATCACGTTGCAGCGTCCGACCGCAAGCGGTTGCTCATCCACGAGCCACCCACGCTCGCTGGCGTTTCGCGAAAGGAACGCAGGACACGGCTTGCCCGCGCCCTGTCGTCGTGCCGGCGGCGATCACGGCTCGCTGCTTGATCACCGCGCCTTCATAAATCCCCGTATTGCCACCCACAAGCACGTCGTCTTCCACAATCACCGGCATCGCGCCCACGGGCTCGATGACTCCACCAATTTGCGCGGCCGCGCTCACGTGCACGCGCGCCCCAATCTGGGCGCACGATCCCACCAGCGCATGCAGATCGATGAGCGTGCCCTCGCCTACATACGCCCGATGTTGATGCCATCGGCGCATACAGACGACGGTGCGCGCCACGTAGGCGCCCGCCGAATGGTGGACCCGCCGGGAACGATGCGGATGCCATCACCGGAAGTGCAGGCTCCCAGCGCGGCATCGTGTCCTTTTTTTTTTTTTTTTTTTTCATCGAAAAACGGCCACTTGCCGTGATCAGGCCGATGAGGCGTCCACCGTGTCGCCAAACCGGAAAGTCCAGCAGGATGCCCTGCGCTTCACCCACACGTGACGCGCCAGCCTGTCGGCGACGCGCGATCGGGCTCAGCGGCGCGAATGTCACCGGTATTGAGGCCGCTCTGCAATCCGAAGAACGCTCTCCATGGCGGCATCTTTGTCAGCCGTTGCTGCCGGCCGCGAACAAGCGCGGCGATGGTGGCTTCCAAGCGACGTCACGCAG